>JAXHSX010000019.1:0-5428 GCA_034190625.1 Chloroflexota bacterium | reverse complement strand
AACTAATACATCTACTCTACCAAAGTCCTCTACTGTTTTCTTCACCATAGCCTCAACTTCAGCCAGCTTAGTTACATCGGTCTTTACCGTCGTACATCGCCCACCAGCTCCCAATGCATTAGCTTCATCTACTACTTTCTTCCCTTGCTTTTCGTCTATTTCCCCAATCATTACATTTGATCCCTCCCTGGCGAAGGCTAAAGAAATAGCTCGACCGATGTTTGATCCCCCTCCTGTCACGATAACTGTTTTACCTTTTAATCCTAGATCCATTTTTTCCCTCCTTTTTAAAGTCTACTGTTTTATTTATTTTAGATTAAATACTTTCAAGGCATTTTCTCGCAGTACTTTCCTCTTAGTTTCATCCTTGATGGGTAACTCAAGAAATTCCTTTTTACAACGTGTAAGCCCAAATCCATTACTCGCCCAGAGAACCTTATCCTGCCCTCTTACGCTATCCACAAAGCGAACCAGGGAAGGGTCGAGAGCGGAAGGGAAGTAAGCACCAATATTACCATAAACATTAGGATGTTTCCACACCATAGACATCCACTCGTCAATCCAGGGCCAGCCAGTATGAGTGAGTACCATAGTAAGCTGAGGGAAATCCAGGGCGACTTCATCGGCATACATTGGATGGCCCACCTCACTAGGCAGAGGTTCCGCAGATTGACCCACTTGAAAACAGCACGGTATTCCCAACTCAATACATTTCACGTAGAGCGGATACATTTTCTTATCGTTTGGTGCCAGTCCAAAGGTAATAGGGTGAGCCCATACGTATTTAAATCCATAATTATTAACTACTCTCTCTATTTCCTCCAGACTTTCCTTAATACGGAACGGATTATAGCCAGCTCCCCCTTTTACTCTACCTTTTGACTTTTCAAATATCTCCGCCATCGTTTCAACACTGTAATTGCCCCACAGTCTGTGTTCACGTCGAGACCAAGCTACCATCTGATCCATAAAAATATATTCTACTCCAATATCATCCATTTCTTTTATCATTTCTTCTACTGAACCCTTGGTCATACCGCTCAGAACCTTCCATTCCTCACCCGGTTTAGCCCCGATCTTTTTTAACACGCCTCCAAAAGTAGTAATTGCCATAATTCCAAATTCATAGACCTCAAACAATTCCTTAGTTTTTTCTACAGGCAAGCAATAATAAGGACGGGCCATCGTATCAATCGCTTGAATTTCTTTCAATTCCATCTGTTACCTCCTTAAATCTAATATCCTTGTCTGGATGTGTTACAACACTCTTGCTAACTCAGCCCTCCCGCTATCTTCCTTTGAATACAGGTATTCTTTTCTCCTCAAAAGCTCCTATTCCCTCAGCTATATCCTCAGAGCGAAAATGGTTAAGCACAGCTTGAATTTCCAGCTCTAAGGCACTATACAGGTCAACTTGCATCCCCTTGTTCACCAAATTCTTTATCGCCTTTGCCGCCAAAGGGCTTTTGTTCCTTATCACCTTATCTACCATCTCGTTTATTGCCTCCTCCAGTTTATCGGCAGGGACAACTTTGTTCACCAAACCAATTCTTTCCGCCTCAGTGGCAGAGAGCCAATCACCGGTAAGAAGAAGTTCCTTCGCTTTCCTGGAACCTACTATTCTGGGCAATCGTTGTGTGTTTCCCCCTCCAGGGATCAATCCAAAATTAGCATGCTGGTCACCTAGTTTAGCTTGGTCAGAGGCAATCACTATGTCACAGACATTGACTAACTCTAAACCTCCAGCTAAGGCTATTCCTTGAACAGCGCATATTACCACTTTGGTTGACTCTTCAAGCTTGTTAAATGTCCTATGCCACGACCGTATGAACTTCTCTAATTCATATGGTGAGCTTAGAATCCCTCTCATGCCTTTCAAATCTGCACCGGCGCTAAACGCTCTTCCTTTTGCTGCAATTACAATCACTTTTATGCTTTCGTCTTTTTCAGCATCATCAACTGCGACACCCAATTCAGAGATGAGCTCTGAGCTGATAGCGTTCAGAGCCTCGGGCCGGTTTAATATGATTCGAGCTGCCCCATCCTCCTTATCAAAAATAATAGAATTGAACTCCATTTCACCTCCTCCAAATTACATCATGAAAAATTAAACTGCAACTCTGTGTTTGGGCAGTAAAAAGTAGTAAGAATTAAAAGAGCCTAGAAGTATCACTATCTCCTGCTCCCTTGTAACTAATTGTTTTAAATTCACTTGGTGCCCAGTAACCCAATACTGAATTAAGTCTCTGTGAATTATAGACCTGTTTAATAAAAAGGGGAAGCACACTTTATACAACAGCCAACGTTCTATATTCACAAAGATATAACCCCTCATACGTTAAGGTCTTAAAAATATTTTCAGGTTAATTAAAACTAACCTGGATTTATAGCGAGCCTCTAATCCACGAGTTAGTATCAACCATAGTTTCATTGACATCCTACTAGGCAACTATTTATAATTGGCAAGAATACGGAATCACTTTATATTTCCATCGGAAGGAACTTTGCAGAATAGCATTTTTGAAAGGAGGCTCAAAGACAAGGAATATTACTACGTAGAATCGCAAGGCATTTTTAAACGATAAATAGTTTATTAAAAGGAGGGATTTTGCAATGGTAGGAATTACTTCTTATGGGGCATTCGTCCCCTGGCTGCGAATAAATCGCAAAACTATTGCTTCAGCTATGGGATGGTTCGGTGCAATGCCTTCGCCAGGCGAAAAGGCAGTAGCAAATTACGATGAGGATAGCATTACCATGGCGGTAGCCTCGGGAATAGATTGCCTGAGCGATTTCAGGCGGGAAGAAATTGGAGGCTTGTATTTTGCCACTACAACGTCTCCATATAGAGAAAGACAGGACGCCGGACTAATTTCTCTCGCCCTCGATTTAGAGACTGCTATCAGAACCGCAGATTTTACCGATTCCCCTAAGGCAGGAACCACAGCTTTGCTCTCCGGCTGTGATGCAGTCAAATCAGGAGCGATAAATAATTTGCTTGTTTGTGCTGCTGACTGTCGCCTAGGCAAAGCAGGTGGTGCCCAGGAACAGGCCTTTGGAGATGGTGCCGCCGCTTTCCTCATTGGAGACAAGAACGTTGCTGCTAGCTTAGAGGGCTCTTATTCTCTTTCCCACGATTTCATGGGACATTGGAGAGGCGAAAATGACAAATTTGACCGAACCTGGGAGGACAGGTTCATTCGTGATGTGGGTTATACCAAATTCATCCCTCAAGCTATCCTGGGCCTGGTAAAGAAATACAACCTGAATATCAAGGATTTTGCCAAGATTGTCTATCCTTGCCTCTATGCTAGAGAATATCAGTCAATAGCCAAGGCCATTGGAGCTTCTCCAGAGCAAATCCAGGAAGAGATACTCAGCACCGTGGGCGACACTGGAACTGCTTACCCCCTGATGATGTTAGTAGCCGCGCTTGAGTCTGCTAAACCCGGTGACAAGATACTCGTTGTTAGCTATGGAAATGGCTGTGATGCCTTGTTCTTCCAAGTGACCGATAATATAGAGAAGATAAAGAACAAGCGTGGACTTAAGAAATACCTTGCATCTAAGCAAGAGCTAAACAATTACGAAAAATACCTCGCTTTCCGTGGCATACTTCCCGTAGAAAAAGGCATTCGAGGGGAGGAGATAGCCTTTACCCAGCTATCAACATTATGGAGAGAACGTAAATCCATCATGGCTCTCTGCGGAGCCAAGTGCAAACGCTGTGGTACTCCACAGTACCCCTACCAGAGGGTATGCGTAAATCCTGATTGTGGTGCCATTGACGAGATGGAGTATTATCGATTTTCTGATAAGACGTGTAAGCTGTTTACCTATACCGGAGACCATTTAGCTTTCAGTCCCAATCCTCCCGCGATATATGGTCTGCTAGATTTTGACGGCGGGGGAAGAAACTGGTCTGATATTACCGATTGCGAATTAGAATCAGTCAAAGTAGGTATGCCGCTAGAGATGACCTTCCGCAGGAAATATCTCGATGAGGCACGGGGCCACAGCGGCTATGGTTGGAAAGCAACGCCAAGATTAGCCTGATACCTTGGGTAAGAATAACTACATAAAGGAGATTAGAGATGGCAGAAGGAATAAAAGACAAGGTAGCAATTATTGGAATGGGTTGCACGCAATTCGGTGAGTTGTGGGATACAGGTCCCGATGATCTAATGGTGGATGCTTATAAGGAAGCTATGGAAGATGCTGGAATCGAGAAAAAGCAAATACAAGCAGCCTGGTTTGGCAGTTGCTTTGACGAAGTTAACGTAGGGAAAGCTGCCGCACCCTTATCCTTGGCTTTAAAGTTACCCTTCCTCCCTGTGACCAGAGTAGAGAATTTCTGTGCTACCGGGTCAGAGGCTTTAAGGGGAGCTTGTTATGCTGTTGCCTCAGGGGCTTATGATATTGTACTAGCTCTTGGCGTAGAGAAGCTCAAAGACACCGGCTATGGCGGACTTCCTGAGTTTGCTGCAGTTATGGGAACAAAGAACAGACTTGCATGGCCAAACATGACTGCGCCTGGTGCGTTTGCCATGATGGCTACCAGATACTTTGCCCTGTATGGCCTCAGCCCGGAAGAGGGCAAGACGATGCTGGCTAAGGTATCATCCAAGAGCCATCATAATGGCACCTTAAACCCTAAAGCCCACCTTCGGCGTGAGGTGACCGTAGAAGCAATAATGAATGCACCTATTGTTGCCTGGCCTCTTGGACTTTTTGATTGCTGCGGAGTAAGTGACGGTGGAGCAGCAGCCATCGTGACACGAGCTGACATGGCAAAGCAATTCAGACCTGACCCTGTCTATATCAAGTCGCTTCAGATTGCTATAAGCTCAGGGGAGGAACTGATGTATACCAATTGGGATGGGGCTCATGTGGAGACAGGTTGTCGTGCTGCGAGCAAAGCCTATCAGGAGGCAGGAATAAAGAACCCCCGTGAAGAGATAAGCATGGCTGAAGTTCACGATTGTTTTTCTATCACTGAAGCAGTAACTATGGAAGATTTGCAATTCAGCCCCAGAGGGAGAATGAAGGAGGACATTGATGCTGGTCGCTTCAACCTCGACGGAGAGCAACCTGTCCAGCCTGATGGTGGCTTGAAGAGTTTCGGACACCCTATCGGCGCTTCCGGTTTGAGAATGATGTATGAAATGTACAAGCAGCTTCAAGGAAAGGCCGGGCCCCGACAGATAAAGAATCCTAAAACAGGCCTCACTCATAATATGGGCGGCTTCCCTGCTATGAATATAATCAGTATATCTATTGTAGGCCTTTAAATGACCAGTTAGGAGGTATTTAATGATTGAAGGACTAAGAGAGGCTATTTTAGATTCTATAAACCAAAGGAATGATCCACTTTCCGCCATTATTGGACAGGAGGATGCCAAGGAAAAAATCCTTGCCTCATTGTTAG
>JAXHSX010000018.1:0-6798 GCA_034190625.1 Chloroflexota bacterium | reverse complement strand
CTACTGGAGCCGCACCCAAGGTCATCCGTGATAATGTTGGCATCCCTATAGAACTTGCCATCGCCTCAGTAGATACGCGCCTCAGACAGGAGAATATTCGAAATCAAGCCTCCGTTGTAATCGCAGGCGGGATTAGGAATAGCGGTGATGTAGCTAAAGCCATCGCCTTAGGCGCCGATGCCGTCTATATCGGAACTGCTACACTTATAGCTCTTGGGTGCACCACATGTCAGCAATGCCACACAGGAAAATGTGCCTGGGGTATCTGTACCACAAACCCCAAGTTAACCAAGAGGGTCAATCCTGATATCGGAGCCACACGACTGTCCAACCTTCTCCGCGGCTGGAGTCTTGAACTCAAAGATATACTGGGAGGCATGGGTATAAATGCTTTGGAAAGCCTGCGGGGCAATCGTCTCCATCTGAGAGGTGTCGGGCTTACCGATACTGAACTAGAAATCCTGGGAGTAAGGATGGCAGGGAACTAAGATGGCAGATAATTCTAATACTACAGGGAAAAATCAAGTGATGAAAATAGATGCCAGAGGCATCTTCTACCGAGAACTTAATGCCAAATTGAGAGAAGCAGTATCAGATGGAATTCAGAAGATTGAGTTGCACAATCTATACGGGCAGAGATACATTGGTACAGACTTGGATAAGCCAGTCGAGATTGAGATATTCGGCACCCCAGGTAATGACTTAGGTTCTTTTATGGATGGCCCCAGGATCATTGTTCATGGCAACGCCCAGGATGGCTGCGGTAATACTATGAACAATGGAGAAATAATTATTCATGGTCACGCCGGGGATATCCTCGGGCTGTCAGCTAGAGGAGGTAAGATCTTCGTTAAAGAAGACGTTGGTTATCGAACAGGCATCCACATGAAAGAATACCACGACAAAAAGCCCATAGTAGTTATTGGTGGCACAGCCCAGGATTTTTTTGGCGAATATATGGCAGGTGGAGTCCTAATCCTCCTGGGGTTAAATCTCAAAGAAGAAGAGCAGTATAAAGCAAATTTCATCGGCACTGGCATGCATGGTGGCGTCATTTATATGAGGGGAAATGTCCAAGATTTTCAGCTAGGCAAGGAAGTAGGTACTGCCGTACTTGATGAAGGAGATTACGCGATTTTGAGAGAACTCGTTGGCGAATTTGCCTCCCACTTTGGCTATGAAGCCGAGGAGATATTAAAACATCAATTTACCAAGCTCTTTCCTCTTTATCTCCGCCCTTATGGCAGGCTTTACGCTTACTAAACCGGGGGAGAAAGCCGTGTTCAAGCTATTCATCGTAGCCAAGGAAAGCGAGCAGATAAGGAAACTGAGTTCGGAGCTTGTCCTGAGCAACTTTACATGCTCAATTGCCTCTGATGGCGAGGATGTAGTCGAGCAAATCACAGAGCAAACCGCCAACTTAGTGCTTATATCTATGGATTGCTCACCAGCTACTTATGAGTTAAAACATCTGATACAGAGTGTCAAGAAGGAAAGACACCTTCCTGTTATTGCCCTACTTCCAAAAGAAGCGCTGGAAAGTTTCAATCCTGTCATAGGTATAGACGATTTCGTAGTCGAGCCATGGGATGTAACCGAGGTAGTGGTGAGGATAAAACGAATCCTGGGGCAGAAAGAAAGAATGGACAGCAAAGATATAATTAAGTGTGGCGACCTAGTTATAGATTTAGCTAAGTGCGAGGTGTCACTTGGCGGCAAACTAATAATGCTGACTTTTAAGGAATACCAGTTACTCAATTTTTTAACAAGCAACCAAGGGAAAGTCTTTACTCGTGAAGCTTTACTCAATAAGGTCTGGGGATGGGATTACTACGGTGGTGATAGAACCGTAGACGTTCATATCAGAAGATTGAGAAGCAAGATCGAAGACAGAAATCATTCCTTTATCGATACAGTAAGGAATATTGGATACAAATTTATCGAAGGCAAAAAGGGGGAGAGGACAGGGTAAGAAGGAATTAAATAAATTCCAATAATTTTGCCCGAAGGGCAGAGAGGTGCAAATCTATGTGCGGAATTGTTGCAATCTATGAAAGCAATACCCGATATTGGGAGCCCGATTTAAATGCTATGTCAGACAAATGAATACAGTTGCAAAACGCTAGATTTGAAGCTAAAGAATCCTAACCATCAACAATAAATATCTTAACCATTTTCCTCATGATAGGCATTTAAATAGATAGTAAAAGCGCTTCCTTTCCCTTCCTCGCTGTCAACTTCTATCCTTCCTTGGTGTCGCTGGATGATTCCATAGGATACAGCAAGTCCTAAACCTACCCCTTTTACCTCCTTTTTAGTAGTGAAGAAGGGAGTAAAGAGCTTCTGCATATTCTCTCGAGAAATACCGCAACCTGTATCTCGAATCTCCACTTTGACTTGATCTCCACTATCCACTGAGGTGTGCAAGGTCATAATACCTCCTTCATTCATAGCCTGGATGGCATTCAGCATGAGATTGGTGCAAACTTGCTGAAGCTGATCAGGGTCAGCCATTACCACGGGCAAAGTAGGACTCAGATCTACTACCACCTCGATGTGCTGCATCTGGGCTGTGTGGGCAACCAAGCTAAGGGCTCGCTCGACAACCTCGTTTAGACCCACCAATCTAAGAGCCGGCTTTGTTTGCCTGGCGAAGTCCAGCAGGTTCCGGATTATCCGACTACTGCGAGTAAGCTCTGATTCCATCTTTGACAGGTATTCTAGCCCCTTTTCCTTGGATAGCGTGTCAGTGCCTAACTTCTTACTTAATAATTGAGTATAGACTAGAACGCCAGCTATGGGATTATTAACTTCGTGCGCAATAGATGCTGCCAACTGACCTAGTGAGGTTAATTTCTCCATGTGTATAAGGTCACTTTGAGTAGACTCCAACTTATCGATGACATAGGGCCAGCACATATTAACCTCAGCCAGATTCTGACACACAGCGATAGCCATCTCCTGACAAGAGGCATAGCCACATGCACCACAGTTCGTCTGGACCCTACGATCTGCCTTGCCTATTTCTCTTAAAACGGCTCCAATGTCCTCTTCACTGGGGGAGGCTAGTCCTATAGCTTGAGCAGTGAACTTACGGCTGAGATCAATGTTTGCATACTCCTCGATGTCTCTCTCCGTTTGTTCCGGGTCAGCCTCTTTAGTGGTATAACTAGTAATGATTTCCCGGCGTTTGAAAACGCTCAGTTTATTATCGATGACCGGCCCACTAATACACCCCTCACAGAAACAGAGACTAACTAGCTTGGCGGTGATATTGCCTTCGGCAAGCTCTCGAAGAATTCTGACTGCAGAATCCCTCCCACAGGCATTTATAACATCATTCGATAGGATACCGGTCGAAATCCCGGCTATTTCGGTCAGGCCACCTGATATGGCAAAAAGGCGACCGCGGTTGGGTTTGGGGCCAGAGAACTCTCCTTCTTCTTCAATCGCAGGATTAATTCCTTTGGCAGCGAACATCTCCTTCAGATCGGCAAAGGTCAAAACAGCATCTACAACATTTGCAACATTCTCATCTGTAGCTTCAGCTCCCTTAGCAATGCAAGAACCTATGAAGACCACACTGGCCTCTGGGTTATACTGCCATTTAATTGCCCTCCCCATAGCTATCATAGGTGAAACAATGGGCACCAGACTATCGATTAGCTGTTGATAATACTTCTCAACGTAAGCTGTTATCGCCGGGCAAGGAGATGAAAGATAAGTCACGCCATCGTTCCTGTTTAACAAGCTAGCGTATTCTCGGCAAACAAGCTCAGCACCGAAGGAGTCCTCCATTACCTCACTGAAACCTAGTTTTTTAAGAGAAGTCACAAGTTGTCGTGGTTCTATCTCGGGGAAACCAGCAGGAAAGGAAGCAGAAAGTATGGCAATTACCGGCGCAGATTGCCCCAGTAGCTGCCAAACTACACCTATTTCGCCCTCCACCTTCTTTGCCCCCGTGGTGCATACCTGGACACAGGTACCGCAGGAGATACAGCGTTCCTTGATTATTTCAGCTAAGCTCTCTCTCACTCTAATTGCCTTAGCCACACAGCTACGAACGCAGCCATAACATCCCAGGCACTTATCCTTATCGGTGTAAATGGTGATCATTGAGCTCCCTCTGCCACCAAATGTCTTTTCTGCAGCCTAATGATAAGTTATCTCACTCTTAAGAAATTTCATAGTTGCAAATCACACGTGTTTAGTTTCTACTTCCATCGGCATTTATTATAGAGGCTTGACCAGTAGTTTTCAAGCTTTTGAAAAATAGGTAATGCTGGAAGGTTTATCAGTATACAAAGCTAGATCATTCTAAATTCAAGCAAGGGTAGTTGCCAAGTATAAAAAGATTGGGTACAATGTTATGATAAATCTAAGGTTTCCGAAGGCATACTACAAGGAGGAACAACAATGGAAGCAAAAAGAAGAAGAATTCTAATTGTGGAAGATGAGACTGTAGTGAGAGAGTCTGTGCGGGACTGGCTTGTAGAGGATGGATACGATGTTGAAATTGCAGAAAGTGGTGAGGAAGCTCTAGAGAAGATTAAAAAGGAAGAGTTCGGCGTTGTTGTTCTTGATTTAAGGCTGCCAGGGATCGATGGTTTACAAGTATTCGAGGAAGCTAAAGAGCTTAAACCCGAAACTAAAGGTGTAATCATTACTGCCTACCCTTCAAAAGAAACAATGGACAAAGCGAAAAGGTTGGGACTCCTCGAATATTTGCCCAAACCTTTCAAGATTGAAGACCTGGAAAAGATAGTCGGTAAAGCGCTGGGAGAATTAGAAAAAAAAGTATCTAAAAAGCACCTTTGGCTAGAACTGGGTGCTGTTTCTTATCGACTGTGCGATCACAATTATGAATGTGGAAGCTGTGCATTTGCACAAGACATACAAGATAGATTTGGAACAATAGCGGTTATTGGTGAAGATGAAGTCGAGAAGCTTAAGCAGTTGCCTGCCGGTGAAAGACTGTGCCGCTATGCCTCGGTGCATTTCGTTCAGAAGGAAAAGCCACACCTGGATTAAGTGTAGCTAATCTATCACGTCCTCGATAGAAAAATCATAGGAATATAAGTCTATGTGCGGAATTATCGCAATCTATGGAAGCAACGCTTGATATTGGGAGTTGTACGTAGTCAGCGAAAGTGGGACAATCAGGCCTTCGAAATAACGGACACGTTAAAGGCCATGCCCCTGCTTCCTAGCGGTCCTATTATATGTAGAGGCATTACCAGATGTGATTTATCACCTGGAGTCCTTCGACCCTGCCCTGGTAAGAAGCGCAATTCCCTGCTATTTCGTATCAAGGCTCGCCCATGATTATGTAAAGGTGATACTTACCGGAGAGGGAGCGGATGAGGTCTTCGCCGGGTATCACTACATCAAACGATTAACAGATGTGGAAGCCATTCAGCATGAAACCGTTAGAATTCTTACTGGCTTACACAATATGAATCTTCAGAGGGTGGATCGTGCTACCATGGCGCACTCGATAGAGGGAAGAGTGCCTTTTCTCGATATGAACTTTGTGGAATACGCAATGTCCATCGACCCAGAACTGAAGTTACCAGGAAAGCATGTCCTTAATCGAAGTGAAGGGAAAGCAAACATTGAGAAATGGCTTTTAAGGCAGGCTTTCTCAAGTTACCTTCCCGATGAGATTTTGTGGAGACCTAAGGCAGAATTTGCTGCCGGCTGTGGCTCGGAACACTTGGTCACGGATTTCGCAGAGGCAGAAATCGCAGATGCGGAATTTGATAAGGAAAAAGATTTGTTCAAAGACGCCAAGATTTCATCCAAAGAAGAACTTTATTACTTCAGGATATCCAAGGACTTTTTAAGCACCGACGGCGAGATTGAATCTCTGGGTAGATGGAAGAGTGGTTTCTCCTCAGAAGGTGCTAACCTATAGGCCGATAACGCTGACTTTCAAGGAGTACCAGTCACTCAAATTTCTAGCCGGTAATCAAGAGAAAGTCTTCACTCGGGATGCGTTGCTCAATAAGGTCTGGGGCTATGATTATTACGGCGGCGACAGGACAGTAGATGTGCATATCAGGAGACTGATAGGCAAAATAGAAGACGCCAACCACACCTTCATCGACACGGTGAGGAATATCGGCTATAAGTTTTTTCCCGTTTCGCTAGATCATAAGTGAATCGTTCCGTAGTTCCCCCATCCATGCTACATAACTTGCTGGAGGTCTGTCTCTAAATAATGCCTGTTTCCCCTGGATACCGTTCTATTATTTGGCAGTCATGGTATTCGGCACCATTCTATTCGCGCAAAGTCATTGAACCGTCAGTGCGGAGCACCAATTTTTTGCCATCCTCCATTGATATGCTTGTATGGTTCTCTGAAATCTCGACATAAAGGCTGCTATAGTCATAGCTGCGATTAGCGCCCCACTGCAACAGGGCGTCTAGTGCTCCATATACATAATCTTCAGTTAAGTTCTTACCAACAATGACCACTATTCCAGGATGATTACTGTGTTTAACGCTCCGCATAACCGGCTGGCAATGAAGCGCAGCGGGATTGCCAGTCCGAGTTGATGCGGCTGTTAGATGCTTTCTTCAAAATAATCACTATCTATCTTCTTCACCGGATACAAGGACACTGTTGACACACCCACATCATGCTCAATCATTAAATTGGTAAGTTGATCGCCATCAATGAGTACAATCTTACTACCAATTTGAGAAACATAGTTCCGGGCATCATCGGTGAATCTGGAAGTAGTGATAAAAATCCCTTTGTTTGCTCTTTGCGCCTGAAGAGCTCCTGCAAAC
>JAXHSX010000017.1:0-8951 GCA_034190625.1 Chloroflexota bacterium | reverse complement strand
TATTTGCTCATGCAATGTCAACGGTGCTGAACTTGTTTGGAGGTAACAATCGCCTTTTTCGTATAGTCCGATAATGCTCAAATTAGTTAGACGTCTACGCGTGGATGACTGCCGATGGTGGAGCTGAGGGGATTCGAACCCCTGACCTCCTCCGTGCAAGAGAGGCGCTCTCCCAATTGAGCTACAGCCCCAAGATTGGAAAATCTCTAGTTATTGTATCAGTATTGCTATATTACGACAAAAATCTGTTGAACAGCGGGGGCAGGTTTGCCAATCTCTTAATCAGCGCTGGCTAAGCAGAATGCTCTCATCAGTCAATTGCTCCCCGGCAGCTCGCTCAAAGGCCGTTACTAAGTCACTGACGGTCAGGGCTTGTTTATCTTGCTGCCCTATATCCACGATAATCTTGCCCTTGTGCATCATAACCAGTCTATTCCCATGGTGCAGAGCGATTTCCATGTTATGAGTCACCATGAGCGTAATCATCCTTTCCTGACGCACGACCATATCACTTAAGTCAAGTACAGTTTGAGCCGTCCGCGGATCTAGCGTAGCTATATGCTCATCAAGCAGTAACACAGCCGGCTTGCTGATAGTGGCCATGACCAGCGCCAGAGCTTGCCTTTGCCCTCCAGAAAGCGTGCCCACCGGAGTGCTTAGCCTGTCTTCCAAGCCTAATCTCAGTGGGACTAATGCCGAGTGGAATAGTTCTCGCCGCTGCTTATTTAGCGATGCCCTCACTCCCCTCGACATTCCACGCGACAAAGCCAGAGAAAGATTTTCTTCAATAGTTAGCTTACCCGCAGTCCCCACACTGGGTTCCTGCCATACTCTACTTACATACGCCGCATGTTTATACTCACTTAGCTTAGTAATGTCGTCGCCATTGATTATGACCTTACCCCCTACTTCTGGTGGAAATACACCTGCGATAATATTGAGTAAAGTAGATTTTCCTGCACCATTGCTGCCAATAATGGTAACGAAGTTGTCAGGATAAACATCCAGGTTGATGCCATCCAAAGCCGTTACTTCATCGACAGTACCCCTGGCAAATACCTTCCTCGTATTAGTAAGTTGAAGCAAACTACTACCTCTAATTGAATAAATTAAAGAAGCTTCTCTCTTAAAACTTCACCGCTGGCGGTACCCATTCATGCCGTACTTTCTTCCGTATGTATGGAATTGCCAAAGCCAGTACCACCAGCACTGCTGTAATCAGCTTTAAATCTCCCGGGGCTAAACCAAGCCTGAGAGCAATAGTTATGAACAAGCGATAGATAAAAGCCCCGCCAATCGCTGATAGCAGCATTGAGGCAACACCTCTAGGCCGGAATAGTGCTTCCCCTATTATCACCATCGCCAGACCCATTACAATCATACCTGCCCCCATATTGACATCGCAAAATCCATTGTTCTGTGCTACCAGAGCGCCGGAAAAGGCAACAAGCCCATTGGAAATAGCACACCCTATTATCGTATTCTTATCGGTATCCGAACCTAAACTCCTCACCATCTGCTCATTATCCCCCGACGCCCTCAACGCCAGACCAATCTCGGTACGTAGGAACCAGTTCAATACTATAAAAAAGATGAGGGCTGATACAGCAAGGACACCAATGACTAACGTAATATCTTTGGTGGTTCCAAAAAAATGAGCAATGCTCTCGAAAATAGTTATGTCCCGTAACAGCGGAATATTTGCCCCACTCATAATCCTCAGGTTTATAGAATACAGGGCAACCATCATAAGTATGCCAGAAAGAAGGGCACTTATTCTCAACTTGGTGTTAAGCACTCCTGTCGCAGAACCACAAGCCAACCCCCCGGCAAAAGCGGCTATAGTGGCTAAGAAGGGATTACCGCCATTTGCAATGATGATGGCTGCAATAGAACCGCCGGTAACAAAGCTGCCGTCTACTGTAAGGTCCGGAAAAGCCAGTACCCGAAACGTTAAAAACACGCCTATGGCAACGAAGGAATATATCAAGCCATCAGAGACAGCACTAGCCAGAATATTTTGTAACATATTCGATAATACGCATCTTCCTTAATACTGGCAGCACCAAGCAATCTTGTATTCCATTATTTCACTAATTCTATTACTACTCTTCCTGCCTTGTCCAACAACCTTGCTGAAATAGCCACGACTCTCATCTCATCGGTTACTATATATAGTGAATACTTCTTCTGGATATATTCAAGAGGCCGCCTGCTATCATACCCTTTGTAGCTATGCGTACGTCGAAATTTCACCGCTGCCAGCTTCGTAATACAGTCGATCCTCAGAATAAACAGCCTCTCACCGAATGGTGAGAGGCTGTTACCTCGGCACCGGCATACCATACTCAGATGATACTTACTTATGCCTCGCTCTTTCTGTCATTCAATCGTTTGCCTTAAGTACGGGCTTTGAATTTGCCGGTATTAAAACAGCTATTTTATTATCTCTGTCGCTTTGTCTAAGACCGCCTGTGGAATAGTTACGCCCATCTTTTTGGCAGCCACCAGATTGATGTATAAATCGGTCATATCGCATTTCTCAACAGGCATATCAGCGGGGTCCGCACCACGCAATATACGAGCTGCCATCTTGCCACTTTGTTCGCCTAGAAAATGGTAATCTATGCCCGGAGTGCCAATCGCTCCTTTCTCTACTATAGCTACATCTGCACCGAACAATGGTATGTGTTTCTCTTCACAGACCTTTATTACAGCTTCATAAGCTGAGGCTACTGTATTGTCCGTGGGAATCCATATAGCGTCAACTCCCTCGAGAGCATAAGCTGCGGTTGCCACATCAGCCGACGTAGATACCTGACGACTCACAACCTCATCAATTCCCAATCCTGCGGCACACTTATCCAATTCCTGTATTTGCACTAGCGAATTCACTTCACCGGCATTGTAGATGGTTCCTAGTTTCTTAACATTCGGGACAATCTCTACGATCAACTTTATTTGAGTAGCGACATCGGCCCAATCACTGACTCCGGTTACATTGCCACCTGGCTTATTCCAACTATCGACAACTTCAGCCGCTACCGGGTCGGTGACACAACTGAAAACTATGGGTATCTTCTTAGTCGCGGCAGCACAACTCTGAGCTATAGGAGTAGCTATAGCTAAAATCAGGGTCACATCCTCCGCAACAAACTTCTGAGCAATAGTAGCTGCAACAGACATATCACCGTTAGCATTGCCCAGATCATACTCAACATTTACTCCCTCAACGAATCCCTCATCTGCCAGAGCTTCTTTAAATCCCTCGCGTGCAGCATCTAGCGCAGGATGAGACACTATTTGGGATATGCCGATCTTATCCACTTCCGGTGCCTTAGGTGTACACCCACTCACTGCCGGTAACGCCAGAGCTAATAACAACACCACACAAATACCGATTAATCCCTTCTTTTTCATTTGCACCTCCTATAATTTAGAGTAATTAGGGACGATACTCAAAAAATCACTAAATCCATGTTAAATTTTAAACCAGCATCAAGCATAGTTAACTTAATATCACCTTCAAATTCATTCGGTTAAAATTCCAATAAATCTATAACAGATTACATAACGCCATTCTAATTTCGAGGCAATTATAACATAGCTCGGAATGTGAAAAAAGCAATCTATCCTGTAACTGTTTCTAATGCCAAGCTACAAAGTAGCCCTAAAAAGCACCTGTGGTGATAAATTCAGCGTGACCAAACTGGGAGAATTAGAAAGACTGTAGGTAAAGGTCAATCTTACTGCACTGCATAAAATGCAAGCTTTCCTTTTCCAGGAAACTAAATAATACCTCGCTCAGTTAGCTGTCAGACTAGGATAGAAGAGTTTTTAATTGAGTTAGATCAGCTATAGATTCTTGGTGGTTCTCTCCAGACCTGTCAAGGTAAAAGGCATGTATGCCTGCCTGACTGGAGGCGATAAAATCGAATTGGAAGTTATCGCCAACATGGACAACCTGATGGGGCGCGACGCCCATTTCTTGACATATAGTAAAATAAAACTCGGGGGTCTTTACTCGCTGGTAATGCGAGATGGAAGAAAAGATGCGAGAGAAATGAGATTCGATATCCCGCAATAGATATTGCAGCAACTCAATAGGAGTACCTGAAGCGACAACCAGCTTGTATTTTCCTCTCAAAGAGGAAAGAACGTCGCTTACCTCGGGATAGCAACATGCCTTGTCCAGGCAACTTTGTATCACTGGCTCGGGAGAGCCTAAGTCTAAAAGGTTAAACCAGTATCTTATGTCGTACCATTCTAGCCTCTGGTCTCCGACCTTGTCATACTTATCAATGATGGCTTTCCTCGACTGGACAAGATCAAGCCCGTGTTTCTCAGCGTAAAGCGCCGGGATAGTTTCGTGCCATAGAGCCTGGCTGAAGTCAGGTGTTACCAGCGTTCCTTCGGCATCAAAGGAGATAACTTCTATTTGGTTCATTTAAGCTAGTAATGTTAGCAATTTAACCATTGAAAGTCCATTCTTGCTTGCCGAGATAGAGATTACATTAGCAGGCATGACATGATATGTATGATATAATAGTACCTAAGGAGACTGTAAAGCAAGATGAAAGTGTACAATTACACGGTTATCTTTGAACCTGTAGAAGAGGGCGGCTATAATGTTGTGGTGCCAGCAATTCCCGAGATCTGCACCTTCGGAGAGACATTGGAAGAGGCGAGGCTGATGGCTGAGGATGCTATAAAGTGCTATCTAGAGAGTGCTTTAAAGGAAAAGGAGCCAATCCCCGAAGATAAAGAGCCGGCTCTAGAACGGATAGCAGTAAGTATATAGTATGCCAACTCTCCCGACACTGAAAGGGCGTGAGGTACTACAAGCTCTGCTGAAGAGTGACTTTTACGTTCATCACCAGATGGGAAGCCATGTCCGCCTATTCCATAAGACCAGGTTTGAGCTAAGAATCACCGTGCCTATTCATAACAAAGACCTTCCAGAGAAGACTTTAAGATCAATCCTCAAGCAATCTGACCTAACAGAAGAGGAGTTTCTTAAATTGCTTAAGTAAATCCACTCTCTCGGTGCTATAGAACATGTTGCACGAAATAGATTGAAGGGGCAATATTCAGGCTGAAAGGTGGCTTCCTTTAGGAGCAAAATATGGCAAAGGGCTTTCTGAATTTGAATCGTTTCAAACACGGTAGAGCGATAAAGCAGACTAGCAAGAAAAAGGCTAACTTGCAAGACGGAAAAAGAATACGAGGGAAGGAGTTAAAATTTCGTGACTAGAATAGATAAGCTCAGCTTTGGCTCCATAGTTATCGATGATAAAAAATTCTCCCGTGATGTTCTTATATTTAGCGATGGTACAGTGAAAAAAAGGAAGGGCGGCTTCTTAATGTTTGGCAGCCACGATATTAAGAAGGAGGAGATCGAGGAACTGACACTCGGTGAGCCCGATGCGATAATCGTCGGCACAGGCACCAGCGGCAAAGCCATTGTATCCGCCGATGTAGAAAGCTGGGCACAGGAAAATAACCTGGACCTTATAGTCGAGCCATCTTATGAAGCTGCCGCCACACTAAACGAACTAACAGGCCAAAAGAAAAAAGTAGCTGCACTTATTCACATAACCTGCTAGGATCGGCAGAAGATCAACCTCACATCCTTCGCCAAACCCCTCTTTCGTCATTTTTGAGGACTGAAGGAGTCTTCTCCCTCAGCTGTGTGAAGGAAGGGATTCCTTCACGCCTCATAGTCACATAATCTCGTATAAAGTTCCTCTCCCTTGACGGCAGAGGATTAAGGTGAGGGTGAAATCCCCCCTCCCTCTAACTCCCTCCCTCGGGGGGAGCATTATACTAATTTTTACAAACAACTACACCATTCCTCGCCGTGCTCGAAATGACAAGCAATGCAGGGTTCACTGCCAGAATGATGTGTGGGTATTACTATTTCGCTACGGACATAAACTTTAGGAGAACTCTTTCTTCCCCATAGCGACGAATATGATAGCCAGTAGCCCCAGAAGCCAGGGACCAATTAGTGCACAAATAGACCCGGCAAGCGCTAGCCCCCATAGTCTCCTCTTCAGGGCATAGACACCACCCACTATGGCTACTATCCCTATTATGATTAGGGGAATAGCGATAGCGCCAAACACGTGACCTAGTCCTGGAACTGACGCCAGCCCGGCAACGTTTCCTCCAATCACTCCGACTACTATGCCGCCGATCGCTTGTATAGCTCCTGCTATGATACTCAGGATTCCCGCCGTTGTTGGTTTCCACGTTCTCTCCATTTATTGTTCCTCCTTCTACTGATTTTTATTCAAGAATTTCTAAGAAAGGTTAGCCATCGCTCCAAGCGAAATAATATGCCTGCGCCTCACAGCCACCCAAACAAGCTCCCCCAGGGCACGAAGGACATACCTACCAGGAACATGATTCCCCCAACCACCACAGATATTCCCAGGCTGATAAGAAACATCCTCCACCACAATCCCCACGCTAATTTCCAGGTTGGTCTAATTTCCTCCATTTCTCCCTCCTTTCCTCATTTTATACCAATACTATATTTCTAGTTATGCCTGTTGTCAATACCTGAGAAGCAATAAATGCACAATTTCAAGCAAATTCTTTAACCATATAGTCACCCTCCAGACGATAGCCAAGGGAGCGATAGTAATCTCTGGCGCCAACGCCACTCAAAATGTGCAACTTACTGTCATGAGGTTCCTCCTTAGCGATTCTCTCCGCTTCATGTAGCAATATTGCCCCCAAACCGCGATGCTGAGCGGCTTGTTCCTGCTTCTCACCCAGGGGAACCTCGGGACCAAAGACATGTAATTCTCTCACCCTCACCCCTCTCTCTCCCTTCAAGGGAGAGAGATTGAAAGAGTGACCCTCGTCCCAATACCCCTTATCTGGCGAGGGACATGAGGGTTTGTTAATTCTCAGCCTCAATAAACCAAATAAGGTCTCATTTACATCCTCGTAGGAGAGAAAGATTTCTTTCCCGCCCCAAGTTTCATAATCCATCCTGGTTAAAGATGGTTGGTCCATCACCCAACCATCTTTTAGGCGATGTCCGTATTCTCTACAGCGAATACAATAGCATCGCATCCCAAGCTCACCCATACGCCTCCTGACAGTTTCCCTCAGCGCCAGGTCATTGCTGCCGGCAACGATAAACTTGCGTGGAATGTCTCTCATTAACCGGGAAATCCTGACATACTTGGGAATCAGACTTTTCATGTTTGCCAGCAGGCTTATCATTTCTTCATCAGGGTAAGGTTGGTAACGACCAAGCTGATACCAGTTCTCTAATTCGCTTCCCACCACCACCAGCGTAGGATATAGCTTGAGTCCATCAGGACGAAAACATTCTTCCTCGAACAACCTTCGAGTTAGCTCCAGATCATGATCAGGCGTTGAGCCAGGCAAGCCTGGCATCCAGTGATAATAAACCTTAAAGCCATAATCTCTTAACAGCCTGGTGGCGGTGATGACCTCCGCTACGCCGTGCCCTCTTTTCGTCACCTGGTGAATTTCGTCATCCAGGGTCTGCACTCCAATCTCCACTCTCGTAGTGCCAAAATCCAGCATGCGTCTTATTTCCTCTTCACCGCAAAAGTCAGGCCTGGTTTCAATACACAGTCCTGTGCACCGATGTTTGGCAGTCTCATTCAACCTCTTGGCTTCTTCTAGATTCACTGAAGAAATGCCATTAAGCGCATCATAGCAGCCCTTGATAAATTCATATTGATATTCCCGGTGATAAGCCAGAAAGGTACCTCCCATGACGATGAGTTCCACTTTGTCCACAGGATGTCCCATATCTGTAAGAGTCGCGAGCCGCAATTCCACCTGCTTCCAGGCTTCAAAGTCACATTTTCTTGCTCGGAGAACCGCTGGAGATTCTACTGTATAGCTTTTAGGCGCCTCTGGAGAGGTGGGACAATAAACACACTTGCCAGGGCAGGGAAATGGCTTAGCCATTACCGCCACTGGGGTTACTCCGGAAATAGTTCGAGATATTTTCTTCAATTTAGAGCGAGCTGCGTAGATCATCGTCACTTCTCCATCATTGCGAGCGAAGCGAAGCAATCTATTTGATATACTATAACCTATCTTGAAGTAGCTTGAAATTTATTCCTCGCTACGCTTGTTGCAATGATATAGTTTAGTCTAGCAAGATTCGTCCTATGAGCACAAATAGAGAGGCATTCGACCACATAGCTGAGAGCTGGTACAGGGTGCGACATTGGCCCTTGCTAAGGCAGGAAATTGAGGATCTGGCACAGAAATGGGAAGGGGGGAAGCTGCTAAATGCAGGCTGTGCTCATGGCCCTGACTTTTTGCCTTTCAGGAAAGATTTCGAGCTCTGGGGAATAGATACCTCTGCGGGCATGCTCCGTCAATCTCTAAAATATTCTGCCAAATTCCACTTTCAAGCTAACCTTGTGCTGGCTGATGCCGTTTCCTTGCCTTTCCCGGATAATACCTTTGATTGGGCGATATCAGTAGCTACCTACCATCATATCGAAGGAAGTACGGAAAGAGAAAAGGCATTTCGAGAGTTAAGGCGGGTGCTGAAGCCCAGCGGCGAGGCTTTTTTAACCGTGTGGAACCATTGGCAACCAAGATTCTGGCTGAAATCCAAGGAGCAGCAAGTTCCCTGGAGGCTTAAAGGCAAAACGCTTTACCGCTATTACCACCTCTTCTCTTATTGTGAGCTAAAAAGGCTATTGGCTAGAGCCGACTTCAGAATCGTTGCCCTTTATCCGGAAAAATCTTATCGCTTTCCTGTGAAGAATTTCTCGCGCAATATATGTGCGCTGGTGAAGAAATAGCAGAAAACTACATACCCTTTTTGTCACCCTGAGCCGAAGCTCTGAGCGGAACGAAGAGTTAGCGAAGGGTCTAGATTCTTCGCGGAGTCTGTCCTGAGCGATGGATTCTTCGCCTTCGGCTCAGAATTATCA
>JAXHSX010000016.1:0-9554 GCA_034190625.1 Chloroflexota bacterium | reverse complement strand
GGTGCTGCCTGCCATGGCATCACCCGGTTCTCGTACGTCCCAAATTTATGCGCCTGTGTGTCGTGGATTTTAAGTCACGTGTTAAATCATTCAATAGAATTGTTAGGGCGGTGTATGATATAATATTTCCTCACGTCGAAGACGTTAGCAATGCGTTGTGTTGAATAATCAGGAACGGGTCTCAACCGAAATGAAAAAAAGGGTGGTTATCACAGGACTCGGTGCTGTCACAGCTCTAGCCATGGGCTATGAAGAATCGTGGCGGGCGTTATGCCAGGGGAAGTCAGGAGTAGAAAAAATTACTCGTTTTGACGCCTCTGCTTTTGAGACGCAGATTGCCGCAGAAGTAAAAGACTTCCATCCTGAAGATTTCATGGAAAAGAAAAAGATAAGAAGGACCGACTTGTTTACTCAATACGCGCTGGCTGCTACACAGATGGCAATCGAGGACTCTCGTTTAGCTATCAATAGCAATAATGGTTTTCGTACAGGGGCGATACTGGGCACATGTGTCGGTGGCCTGGTTACCTTTGCGGAAAACATTGCTGCTTTATTAGAGGGTGGACTGGATAATATTTCTCCATTTCTAGCCCCTATGTTTATACCCAGTTCGGGAGCAAGTGAGATCAGCATTGCTTTTGGGATCAAGGGTCCCAGCCGGTGCATAAGCACCGCGTGTGCCACCGGCGGTCATGCTATTGACGATGCCTCAAGGCTTATTCAGCATGGAGAAGCAGACATGATGATTGCCGGGGGATCCGAGGCTGGTATCGTTCCGATATTTATCGGGTCTCTTGCTAGACTAAAAGCTTTGTCGACCAGAAACGATGAGCCAGAAAGGGCAAGCCGTCCGTTTGACAAGAATCGCGACGGTTTTGTGAATGGCGAAGGAGCAGGGGTCGTAATCTTGGAAGAACTTGAAATGGCGAGGAGAAGAGGAGCCAACATTTATGCTGAACTGGTAGGCACCGGCTCCAACGTCGACGCTTACCACGCAACCAAGCCTGATTACGAGAGCCAGGCTCGGTGTATGAAATTAGCCCTGGATGACGCTGGCATTTCACCTGACCAGGTTGACTATATAAACGCTCATGGGACATCCACTCAGCTTAATGATTCGGCTGAAACCAAGGCGATAAAGATTACTTTCGGTCAACATAGCCAGAAGGTATTGATAAGTTCGAATAAGTCTATGATAGGCCATTCGTGGGGGGCGGCTGGAGCGATAGAAGCTGTATTTACCATTCTTGCTATGCGAGATAACATAGTCCCACCTACTATTAACTATGAGATCCCGGACCCCGAGTGTGACCTGGACTACGTACCCAATACAGCCAGAGAGGCGAATGTTGAATTTGCTATTTCCAATTCCTTCGGCTTTGGTGGTATGAATTCTGTCCTTGTATTCAAAAAGTTTCAGCAGTAGTTATCTCAATATTACATTCTCCAGTATCGTCAATATTGGTCAGATGCTGATCTTTTGCTTGCATGCCTGTTCTATCCTGAAACTGATAGAGTAAAATTAAGTTACTATGTCCATCACTATTAGGAAGCATATCGTAGATAATGATACTGTTAAAGCTTCTACTAAGGAGGAAAGGATTATAGCTCCAATCATTGAGAAACTGGTAAAAATCTTATGCTGAATGAGTCATTAAATTAAGGCTGAGGGATATTGTCGCTGGAGAGGATAAAATGCTTATCATCAGGTCCGCAAACTTAGATGACCTTAATACTATTACCGAGATATACAATGAAGCTGTTCTGACAACAGTTGCTACGTTTGACACTGAACCAAAAAACGATGCTGAACAAAGGGCTTGGTTTGCAAATCACGGCTCCAAACATCCTATTATCGTTGCAGAAATGGATGGCGTTGTCGTTGGATGGGCATCTCTCAGCAAATGGTCGGACCGTCCTGCTTATTCTGACACGGCGGAGATTTCTCTATACGTGAAAGAAGAGTTCCGTGGTAGCAGTATTGGGAGACGGCTTCTGGAAGCCATAATCAGGGAAGGTGAAAGGGTGGGGCTCCATACGGTAATAGCCAGGATAGCTGAAGGCAACAAGGAAAGCATCCATCTTCATGAATCGGTGGGATTCGAACACATTGGTATCATGATGGAAGTCGGTCGAAAGTTTGGCAGGCTTTTAGACGTGTATCTCATGCAGAAAATCTATCCATTCGAAGCGCCAGCGATCTCAGATAACGATAACGTATAGTCATCTGCAGCTTAAATGAAAGGCGATATGCCGAGACATGGTATCCGCTACAGGAGCCTAATTTAATAGAGTCGATACAGTTGACAGTAAAATCAGTTTTTAATAAACTGATTAGAAGCTTAATGAGGTTGAAGTGAGTTACGTACGCGAATTGTTAAAAGGGAGCACTGATTGCTTACTTCTTTCTTTGATTAATTGCCAGCCTCTATATGGATATCAAATCATAAAACAGCTGGAGCAAAGAAGCAACGGTTATTTCCAGTTCAAAGAGGGAACTCTCTATCCTGCCTTACACCGTTTGGAGAAAAGCAAATTTATCAGAGGTGAATGGCAAGCATTATCTAATGGGCAAAGAAGGCGTTATTATTATATAACGCAAAAGGGGCAGCAAGTGCTTGCTAGAAAGTTAGCAACATGGCAAGATTTCTCCACGGCGGTTAGAGCAATCTTAGAGCCAGAAATATCTTAAAGAATACCATGGAAAGTGTCTTAGGCTCCTATCTGACTACATTTAAAGCCTCCCTTCAGATTGACTCGTACGTTAAAGAAAGTGTAGCTCAAGAGCTTTACACTCATTTAAAAGATAAAAGCCAGGAGCTAAAGGGAAAAGGCTTTAGCGAAGAGGAAGCAGATAAATTCGCGGTAAAATCTCTCGGCTCTCCCGAGTTGGTTGCCCGACAAATTTACGAAACGCATGCTCAAGGTAGCTGGCAAGATGCGTTTTTAGCCGCATTACCTCACTTGATTATAGCTCTGTTTTTTGCTTCGTATTACTGGCAAAACACCACTTATTTATCCGTATTATTGGTGACGATTGTCAGCGTAGCAATTTATGGTTGGCATCAGAACAAACCATTATGGTTTTTCCCGTGGTTGGGATATTATCTGCTCCCAGTAGTAGTTAGCGGTATACTTTTAGTTTATCTCTCTAAAGGTTGGGGGTTGGTTGCAATGTTTGTCTATGTTCCGCTGGCTCTTTTTGTCGTTATCTATATGGTGCAGCAAACAGTGAGACGGGATGGGATTTACGCTCTACTTATGTTAAGTCCTTTACCCATAATGTTTGGATGGTTGTTATCGCTAGGTAGGGTGGATGAGTTCATAAGTAGCGATACAGTTACGGTACAGTTAGGAGCAAAAGCTCCCTGGATTACTGTTACTTTTTTTGCTTTGGCGCTGGCAACTGTTGCCTTCGTTCGGCTTAAGCAGCGTCGGCATAAAATCGCTGTTCTACTTATTCCCTCAATCGCAATTCTAACTTTAGCAGTTCTAGTAGGTGCGAGTTAAAACAAGGCACCCTGGGGAGGAGAGGTTCTGCAGGATAGCCCTAAATGTTCGTAAGCAAGTTTGGTGGCTACTCTGCCACGAGGTGTACGATCTATAAAACCCAATTGTAGAAGATAAGGTTCATAAACATCCATAATGGTATCGGCATCTTCGTTAATAGAAGCAGCAATGGTTTCTAGTCCCACAGGACCACCATCGAATTTATCGATTATAGTACGCAATACTCTATGGTCTATATCGTCCAAACCCTTGGAATCTATCTCTAGTTTGGAGAGCCCTTCCAGTGCTGTTTCCCTGGTGATTATGCCCTCTGCCATAACTTGAGCATAGTCTCTCACTCGCTTTAAGAGTCGGTTAGCTACTCGGGGGGTATTCCTGGCACGCTGAGCGATCTGGATGAGTCCCTCTGTTTCTACTGCTACTTTCATGATGGTTGCCGAGCGCTCCAGTATCTTCAATATTCCTGCCTCGTCGTAGAAATCAAGATGGTACATTACTCCAAACCTATCTCGAAGTGGAGGGCCCAATAGAGCAAAACGTGTAGTGGCACCAATCAGGGTGAATCGTGGCAAATTTAAGCGCAAACTTCTAGCTGCCGGACCCTTGCCCAAGAAGATATCAAAGACAAAATCTTCCATGGCAGGATAAAGTTTTTCCTCTACTGTGTGATTAAGTCTATGGATCTCATCTATAAAGAGGATATCTCCTTCACGCAGGCCGGTAATAATAGCCGCCAAATCTCCTGGTTTTTCTATTGCCGGTCCTGAAGTGACTTTGATATTGACTCCCACTTCAGTAGCGATAATATAGGCCAGGGTAGTCTTCCCCAGCCCTGGGGGACCGTAAAGGATGACGTGGTCTAAAGGTTCCCTCCTTTTTTGACTGGCAGCAATGGCTATCTTTAGGTTTTCCTTAATTTTTCCCTGACCTATAAATTCATCCAGCCGTTTGGGACGGAGATCAGAATCAGTGAATCGTTCTTCTATAATTGGCTCGCCGGAAACAACTCGCATGTCAAAAATCTTCTCTGAGCGGAAGCAAGAAATCTTGCTGAATTTGATTCAAGGTTACTTCGTCTTCGGCTTGCCTTGGCTCTTGTTCATCTAGCGAACGAGCTGAGATAAGCCTGCCCAAGATAACGTTCTCTTTAAGTCCGATAAGCTTATCTGTCTTACCTTTAACACCAGCATCAACAAGAACACGAGCTGTTTCCTGGAAAGAAGCCGCAGCTAGCCAGCTCTCCTTACTTAGACTAGCTCTAGTTACTCCCAAAAGTACAGCCTGAGCCGTTGCTGGTTCGCCTCCCTCAGCCAATACCTTGGCATTCATATCTTCATAAACAAATCGAGAGACTAATTCTTCAGGAAGTAGAGTTGTATCGCCTGAAAAGCTAATTCTCACGTACCTAAGCATCTGCCGAGCAATAATGGCAATATGCTTATCATGTATATTTACACCTTGAGAACGGTAAACCCTCTGAACCTCGTCGAGCAAATATTGCTGTACCGCTTCTTTTCCAATGATATGCAAGATGTCGTGAGGATCGATGACACCGTCAGTAAGTTTTTGTCCTGCCTCCACTTTGTCCCCTGATTTAACCAATAAACGCGCTCCGGTCGGAATTACATATTCTCTGGTTTCCCTTTCCTCATATTTGATAAATAAGCTGCCGTTATCTTCACCCTCTCCCCCCTCTACTAAAGAAGGGTGAAAAACAACTTGTCCTGATACTCTGGTCACCAATTCATTAGGCGCTAGCGGGTAGTCGGTAGTATTGACTGCTGACTGCTGACTACTGTCTGCTAACTGGCTTTTGGCAAATATGGTGCCAACGTTAACCCATTGTCCCTCACTTACAAACAACGTCGCTCCTGGGGGAATGGGATATTCATCCAAATAAAACTCCGTGTTGCTAACCCTGACCACCACATCTTCCTTATCATTTTGGGTGATTTCAACGACGCCATTGATCTCTGGAATTATGGCAGTGTTTTTCGGTATTCTCGCCTCAAAAAGCTCTGCGACGCGCGGTAATCCTGTTGTAATATCGGTACCTACCACACCTCCAGTATGAAAAGTGCGCAAAGTGAGCTGAGTTCCCGGCTCACCAATGCTTTGAGCGGCAATGATTCCCACAGCGGTACCAAGCTTTACCAATTGCCCCCTCCCCAAATCCCTACCATAACAACGCTGACAGATACCTACTCGAGAGCGGCAAGTAAGAGGCGATCTCAAGCAGACTTGTTCGACGTCAGCTTCTACGATAAGTTTTATTTTACCTTCGTCGATTTCTTCATTTCGATCAACAATAATTTCGCCTGTGTGAGAATTAACAATTTTATTTGCTGCCAAGTAACCGAGAATTCTTTCGTTGAAGGGAGGCAGGGAACCATCTTTAGTTTGCTTGGATATCCAGACTCCTTCTACAGTGCCACAGTCTATCTCGCTCACAACGACATCCTGAGATACATCTACCAGACGTCTGGTAAGATAGCCGCTATCCGATGTTCTCAAAGCAGTATCAGCTAAACCCTTTCTAGCACCGTGGGTAGATATAAAATATTCCACAGGTGTGAGTCCACCACGTAAGCTTGATTTGATAGGAAAGTCTATTATTCTCCCAGAGGGATCGTTCATCAGCCCCCGCATTCCTGCCATCTGAGTAAGTTGGGAGACATTACCCTTGGCTCCCGACGTAACCATCATGTAAATTCCACCATAAGGGTCTAAGGATCGAGATACCTCTTCGACAATTTTATCTGTAGTTTCCATCCATACCTGAACTGTGTTTCCGTAGCGCTCATCCTCAGTGATTAAGCCACGGTTGAATTGGTCATTAATGACCCCAGTTTCTTCCTCAGCCTCTTTAAGGAGTTTAGGTTTGAGTGGAGGTTCCTCAATATCGTTCATTGCTATGGATACTCCCGATTTAGTAGCATATTCGAAACCTAATTGCTTAAGGCTATCCAACATGGCGGCGGTAATTTCATCGCCGAACAAACGGACGGAGTCAGCTACTAATGTTCTCAGTACTGTTTTATCCATTTCTTTATTACAAAAGCGAAGTTGTGGAGGCAAAGCCTCGTTAGCTAATATCCGCCCAACGGTGGTGCTTATCCTCTTTCCTTGTTCGTCTCGCACTATGATTTGAGCGCTAAGCTCGATAGCGTCAAGGTCGTATGCCAACCTCGCCTCTTCGAAATTACTGAATATCCTGCCTTCCCCCTTGGCTCCGGGCTTGATGTTTGTAAGATAATAGCAACCGAGGACTATATCTAAAGTAGGTGCCGCCTCAGGCTCACCGCAACTTGGCAGTAATATATTATGGGAACTGAGCATACTTTCCCGAGCCTCCCTCACTGCCGCGTTTGATAATGGTACATGAACTGCCATTTGGTCGCCGTCAAAATCGGCATTAAATGCAGGACAGACCAGAGGGTGAATCTGGAAAGCATCTCCATCAATTAGAACAGGTTCAAAAGCTTGGATACTCAGACGATGTAGTGTCGGAGCACGATTAAGCATTACAGGACGTTCCTTTATCGCCTCACTAAGTACTTCCCAGACCTGGAGCTTGCTACCTTCCTTTTCCAGTTGACGCTTGGCAGTTTTCAGGTTGCTGGCATAGCCCTTTTCTATTAGTTTATGAATAACGAATGGTTTAAATAGCTCTAAGGCAACATGACGTGGCAAACCGCATTGGTGAAGCTTGAGGCTAGGACCAACAACGATAACTGATCGACCGCTATAGTCTACTCGCTTACCCAACAGGTTTTGGCGGAACCGTCCCCTTTTACCACTGAGTATAGCAGCGAGCGATTTTAATTCGTGATTATTACCAGTCGTGACTACTCGTCCCCTTCTCCCATTATCAATAAGTGCATCTATAGCTTCCTGCAGCATGCGTTTCTCGTTATTGAGGATGATTTGTGGTGCACCCAAACGCATAAGACGGCGCAGACGATTATTACGATTGATAACTCTCCGGTAGAGGTCATTAAGATCATTGATGACAAAGCGACCACCATCTAACTGAACTATAGGGCGCAGGGTTGGAGGCAATATAGGGAGTACGTTCAGGACCATCCATTCAGGCTTATTTCCACTGAGTTTAAAAGCTTCCACTAATTGCAACCGTTTGCTTAGTTTCTTATGGTACTGTCCTGAAGCAGTACGGATTTGCTCTCGAAGTTCTTGGTGTAAGCTATCTATATCGATTTCCCTCAATATCTCCAGAATGGCTTCAGCTCCCATGCTAGCCTTGAAAACTTCATCATATTTTTCGTGGAGTTCACGGTATTCTTCTTCTGTAAGTACCTTTAATGGTCGGAGTTTCCCCAATTTCTCCCTTTCCGCTCGTAGGTCTTCTTCATATTCCACCTTCATAGCTATAGCGTTGGCGCGCAATTGATTAATCTTCTTTATATGGAGTTCCTCTTCCGGTTCCAGTTCCATTTTCACTTCCAGTTCCTTAACTTCGTCAGCTACTTGTTCGTCCAGTTCAGTATATTTTTCTGCTATTTTCTCCTCAAGCTGCTGTATTCTTTTTTGTTTAGCTTCTTCGTCAACTGAGGTGATGATATATCGAGCGAAATAGATAACACCATCAAGACTTCGTGGAGACAAATCAAGAAGAAGCCCGAGACGGCTGGGTATCAGTTTAACAAACCATATATGGGTGATTGGGGCTGCTAATTCTATATGTCCCATACGTTCTCTACGCACACTAGAGTGAGCTACCTCAACTCCACACTTATCACAGATAACACCCTTATATCGCACCTTTTTATATTTCCCGCAATGACATTCGAAGTCTTTGATGGGGCCAAAAATCTTTTCACAAAAGAGGCCATCCCTTTCTGGTTTAAAAGTGCGATAATTTATGGTTTCTGCCTTAACTACCTCACCGTGAGACCAGCTCTTTATCTGATCGGGTGATGCGAGGCTTATTCTAATTCCATTAATCACATCAAATTGTGGCATCTTTCATCTCCTATAGCGAAGTCAAAGTCCAGGTCGCCAGTTCTCATGACCTAAGACTCAGTGAGTAATTCGACAGCGAAGCCTAAACTACGTAGCTCCATAAACAAAACCTTTGCCGCCTCAGGTATACCAAGTTGTCGAATATCTTCACCTTTAACAATAGCCTCATAAGCTTTAGCTCGTCCCATGACATCATCTGATTTTATAGTAAGCACTTCTTGGAGCGTATGGGCGGCACCGTAGCCTTCTAGTGCCCATACCTCCATCTCACCGAACCTCTGCCCTCCAAACTGTGCTTTACCGCCTAGAGGTTGTTGTGTGATAAGTGAGTATGGACCTGTAGAACGAGCGTGCACCTTGTCTTCAACAAGATGAATTAACTTCATAATGTAAAGACTACCCACGGTTACAGGTTGGTCAAAAGGCATACCGGTTCTTCCATCTCGGAGTTCTGTTTTTCCAAAGGTGGGAGGATAAATTCTTCGCTCTTTATAAATCTTTTGAGACAGTCGCTCCAACTCCTCATCGCCTAGAGTTCTTGCATCTACGCCCTGATCTTCAAGCCATAAGATTAGAGAGGCCCTTCTTGCCACACCGCGACTTTTTTCATCCATCACTGCCTCAGCAGCAAAACCACGTTTTTGGAGCCATTCCGCGATTTTTACCTGGTCAACTACCATGCCATCTTCATTTCCCAACCCAATGTTAACAGTACCTGCCTTCCATGCTATCCAGACTCTAGCTAAGGCATCTTCGATATCTATAGCATCAGCACCATGGAAAACCGGGCTAATTGCTCTGAAACCCAGTATTTGAGCTGCCCACCCCAGATGAGCTTCCAATACCTGACCAATATTCATACGGGACGGAACACCAAGTGGATTGAGAACAATATCCACAGGTGTGCCATCAGGTAAAAATGGCATACTTTCCTCTGGTAATACGATGGAAACAACCCCTTTATTACCGTGCCTTCCAGACATTTTATCTCCCACCGAGATCTTCCGTTTTTGTGCCACCCAAATTTGTACTAATTTGTTCACCCCGACAGGCAATTCATC
>JAXHSX010000015.1:0-4657 GCA_034190625.1 Chloroflexota bacterium | reverse complement strand
TTATGCCTCTTGGCTCATGTCGCTGGTTATTGGAGAGCGTGCTTAAAACTCCAGCGCGTAAATTGGTTCGTAAATATTCCTGTTCCATTGTCATCGGGTTAACCACTTTTAAAGGTGTTACTTTCAATTCAAGTTTGGGGGAAAGTTTTCGTAATTTGTCCAAACTAAGCAAAGAATAGGTCAATACTTCCTGAAATCCGAAGCTCACCAGAATATGACGTAACTCCCGGGCAAAATCAAGCCGCAATGTTGGTTCCCTAGCTGGTAATGAAGAACTAAGCATGGTTGCAGGGACTTTATCATAGCCGATAATGCGAACTACTTCCTCAACAAGATCAGCAGCTGATTTAATATCGCTCCGCCAGTAAGGGATCGATACCGAAATTTGTGAAGGAGAGATCTCCTGACAGGCAAAACCTAAGGAAATCAAAACTTTGGTAACCTCGCCAATGCCTAACTTCAACCCACTAAGGCATTCCGTTTGGTAAGCAGAAAATGCTATCGTTTTTGGCGCTGATTTTCCCGGATAAACATCAATTATGCCTCTAGCTGCTTCACCTCCGCCCAGTTGCACCAGTAACTGTGTAGCTCGTTTCAACGCTGTTATAGCCAATTCAGGATTTAATCCTTTATCAAAGCGTATAGAAGCTTCGCTTTGCATTTTGAGGCAGTCGCTGCCCTTGCGAATAGTCGCCTGGTTGAAATTTGCTGATTCCAAGAGAATGGCGTTGGTTTCCTCGCTAACCTCGGTATCCCATCCTCCCATAATCCCCGCAATAGCCACAGATTTATCCTTATCAGCAATAACCAACATATCGGAGTTCAGCGGGCGCTCAATTCCATCGATTGAAGTTATCTTTTCACCATTAGCAGCACGACGGATAATAATCTGTGGGAGGCTACTATCCTGGCTACTAATCTTATGGTAATCAAAGGCATGAAGAGGTTGCCCGTATTCCAACATCACATAGTTGGTAACATCGACAATATTGCTGATAGGTCGCATGCCACAATTCTTCAGGCGTTGCTGCAGCCAATCAGGCGAAGGCCCTATCTTGATCTCTTGAACTATACTGGCACAGTATCTGGGACATAATTCTGGTTCGATAATATCAACAGAGGCAAGGGAATCTATCAGGGTGTCGCTTTCTCTGTAATGAATTTCAGGTAAATGCAGGTTCTCTCCTGTGATAGCAGCAATTTCGTGGGCAATGCCAATCATGGATAAGCAGTCGGGGCGATTGGGTGTTACCTCAATATCGAGGATTGCATCGCCTAGATATTCACTCAGAGGGATACCCACGGAAGCTTCTGGTGGCAGTACCATAATACCTTCGTGGCTATCAGAAATACCCAATTCTTTTTCGGAGCAGACCATACCCTCGGACATAATATCTCGGATTTTGACAGGCTTCAGCGATATAGTTTTCCCTGTATGATCATCTATTAGCTGAGCTCCCACAGAGGCGAAAGGTACTTTTTGTCCTACGCTAATATTAGGAGCGCCACAAACAACAGTAGGCGATCCTTTACCAATATCAACGGTGGTTAGTTTGAGTCGGTTAGCATTGGGGTGAGGACTTATAGCCGTTATTTGTCCCACTACAATGTTATTCCAAGTATCACCGATAATATCTATGCTATTAACTTCTAAGCCAACCATTGTTAACCTCTCAGCCAGCTCTTCAGGAGTGAGCTTGAGGTCAATATAATCTCTAAGCCATTTAAAAGAAATCTTCATCGTATTTTTCCACCCTTACGTCCCTTGCCAAATAAGGGGTGGTGATAGGGTGGGCCTCCTTCTTTAATCCTCTCCCATCAAAGGAGAGGGAAGTTATCTTCTGGATTTAGAATTGTCTCAAGAATCTCAAATCATTACCATAAAACAGGCGAATATCATCAATGCCGTAACGGAGCATGGGAATTCGTTCCACACCAAGCCCGAAGGCGAAGCCACTATAAACTTCGGGGTCAATATCAACCTTCTTAAGGACATTGGGATGGACCATACCAGCGCCAAGAATTTCAATCCAGCCACTGTAGCCGCACGTGCGGCAACCGTTTCCGCTGCAAGCTAGACATTCAATAGCTAACTCTGCTCCTGGCTCTACGAAAGGGAAGTAATCGCAGCGGAAACGCACCTTCCTTTCCTTGCCAAAAAGGCAACGACAAAATTCGAATAATGTTCCCTTTAAGTCGGCCAGGGTAATATTTTTATCTACCGCCAGACCCTCAACTTGATAGAACATAGACTCATGGGTAGTATCGGTTGCCTCATATCTATAACACCGACCCGGCACCACTACCATAATAGGGGGTTGCCTTTGCTCCATAATTCGGATTTGCATTGGCGATGTGTGAGTACGTAAGAGTCGGCGTTTCTTATCCTTACTAGAATCTATCCACAGAGTGGCAAACATATCACGTGCCGGATGGTTTTGCGGGATATTCAAAGCTTCAAAGTTATAGTAATCCCATTCCACATCAGGTCCTTCAACAAGTTGAAAACCCATATTCTGAAACACTTGATAGATTTCCTCCAGCGTTTGAGTGACAGGATGAAGACGTCCTATAGGGATAGATTGACCAGGCAATGTGATGTCTAATCGTTTACTCTCTAGAAAAGAAACTAAGAGGGCTTCTTTGAGAACTTTTTCCTTTTCCTCTAGGGCTATCTCTAAGGCTTTCTTGATTGTGTTAGCGTAAGCACCTATTTGCTGTCGTTTCTCTAAAGATAGAGCAGACAAGGAACGTAAGATCTGAGTTAATCTACTTTTCTTACCCAGATAGCAGACTCGCCATTGCTCCAATGTTATGGAGTCAGCAATTTCCTCTAGCTCAGTAAGAGCCTTTATGCGGAGTTCTTCAAGTTCCTCTAGCATTCAACTTGGTTAGCAACACTAGCTACTAGTTTGTTAAAAGCTTCACGTTCATTGACAGCCATTTCAGCTAGCATCTTGCGGTTTATTTGTATATTTGATTTCTTCAATGCAGCCATAAATACGCTATAGGAAAGTCCATTGGCTCGGGCTGCGGCGTTAATGCGCACAATCCACAGCCTCCTGAAGTCACCTTTCCTTTCACGGCGATGACGGTAAGCATAGTCTAGAGAATGAAGCATAGACTCATGTGCGCGCCTGTAAATATGATGACGCTGTCCACGGTGTCCCTTGGTTAATTTTAATACCGCTTTATGTCGTCTGTGGGTAACTTTTCCGCTTCTAGCTCGTGGCAAGGTTATCCTCCTTTAATTCAATAGGGCAAAAGCCTCTTAATTTTTTTCTTGTCTGCAGAGGAGACTGGTATTATTTCATCATAGAGACGCTTTGTTCTAGGAGCCTTCTTTCGCCGCAAGTGGCTTTTACCACATTTCATGCGCATGAGCTTACCGCTGCCTGTCACATGGAAGCGACTATTAGCTCCTTTATGGGTTTTGAGTTTTGGCATTTGCTTTTGTCTCCTTAGATTTTTTCGCTGAAATAGGTGTTAGAATCAAAGATATAGTCCTTGCGATGCTAGTAGGGTTGCTTGACGTAGCTATACCTTTCATATCTTCCGCTACTTTTTGTAGCACTTTCCAACCATGCTCTGGGTAAGCAATTTCACGGCCTCTAAATCGCACCCAAATCCTTACTTTACTGCCCTCCTCCAGAAACTCCTTGGTTTTCCCGATCTTTACCTGTAAGTCATGCTCCTCGATCCGAGGTCGGAAACGGACCTCCTTGAGCAAGGTGGTTTTTTGACCCTGCCTAGCCTTTCGTTCTTTCTTATCTTGCTCATATTTATATTTTCCATAGTCAAGAACACGACATACCGGTGGAGTTGCTTTTGGTGCTACTGCAACTAGGTCAAGTTCTTGATCCTGCGCAATCTGCAGTGCTTGATAAAGAGGCAACACACCTAACTGGTTCCCATCTTCTCCTATGAGCCGAACTTCCTTGGCTCTGATCTGTCTATTAATTGGTAATATACTGACTATGCTTTAGTGCCCCCCAGACAGTTCAGGATTTTGTCTCTATAGCGGTCTTTATTCTCTCTTTAACTTGTCCCATAGTTTCCTGTCCAATATCTTCACCGTTCCTTAGGCGAACAGAGGTAATACCAGAAGCCATCTCTTTGTCACCAATTATAAGCATAAATGGAATTTTATCCAATTGTGCTTCCCTTATCTTTAAATTCATACGTTCTGAGCGGTCGTCAACCCGAATACGGATACCTTCTTGGGCAAGCTCATTGCTCACCTGGTAAGCATAAGTCACATGGCGATCTGCTATGGGAATTATAGCAGCTTGAACCGGCGATATCCATACAGGAAAGGCACCACCATGGTGTTCAATCAGACAAGCTAAGAAACGCTCCATACTTCCTAGTACCGTACGGTGAATCATTACAACATTATGTTCCTGACCATCTTCTCCAATATAGCAAACATTAAAACGTAATGGCAAATTAAAGTCAACCTGTATGGTAGGACCTTGCCAAGTATGTCCTAGAGCATCCCTGAGTTTGATATCGATCTTTGGACCATAAAAAACTCCCTCACCTGGGTCCACTTCATAAGGTAAATCAAGTTCTTCCAGGATATGTTTTAAAGAGTATGTCGCTTCCTCCCACATCTCGAGGGTGCCAACATACTTTTCGGGACGTGTAGACAGTA
>JAXHSX010000147.1:0-2373 GCA_034190625.1 Chloroflexota bacterium | reverse complement strand
CCTTTGTGAAAAAGGAAAGCCTGGCCAACATTTACGAGGCCCCCGACGTGGATACACTGATGGCGCAATACGATGGGTACCTTGCTTGTCAAACAGACTGCCAGACATGCAGGGACCGTGTATATTCTTACCTTTTATAATATCAAGAACCATAGGAAATTTCCTACTACAAGGTTAGTCCGTAGCTATGCGTTTTAGTCATGTTCCCGGTTAGGCGTGAGTAAGTATATTTTTGTTACTGGTGGCGTAGTTAGTTCTGTAGGTAAGGGGATCGCAGCCGCCTCCGTTGGTAAGATACTAAAGAGTCGCTTTGTATCTGTCATGGTACAGAAGCTTGACCCTTATCTAAATGTTGATCCGGGGACAATGTCTCCCTATCAGCATGGTGAGGTATTTGTTACTAAAGATGGTGCTGAGACCGACTTGGATCTAGGACATTATGAGAGATTTATCGGAGTGGAATTGACCCGTGCCTCCAACGTTACCTCAGGTCAAGTATATTCCGCTGTTATAGCGCAGGAGAGAAGAGGAGATTTCTTGGGGGGCACGATTCAGGTAGTACCACATGTAACCAATGAAATGAAAAGACGAATAAGAGAGGTAGCTGAAATATCTGGTGCTGAAGTAGTCATCGTTGAAGTCGGAGGTACTGTGGGAGATATCGAAGGGCAACCATTTCTCGAGGCTATAAGGCAGATGAGGAAAGATGAGGGCAGGGATAGTGTGCTATATATTCATGTCACCTTTTTACCCTATATCGCTGCAACTGATGAACTGAAGACTAAGCCAACGCAGCACAGCGTAAACGAGCTAAGAAGAATGGGTATACAGCCCGATGTTATATTGTGCCGCAGCGATAAAGAGATATTCCCGGGGATAAAGGACAAGATATCGCTTTTTTGTGATGTTGACCGAGATGCAGTCATCCCATTGGTTACTGGCGAGACCATCTACGAAGTACCGTTATTGCTGGAGAGTGCCGGGCTGGGAGAGCTTATTGTTAGCCGATTAAGGCTAGAAGCAAATAAAAGTGATTTAAGTAACTGGCGAAGTTTGGTAACTAAACTCAAGACTCCTAAAGATGTGGTCACTATCGGGTTGGTAGGGAAGTATGTTGGCCTTCGAGATGCTTATTACTCTGTGCGTGAGGCATTGAGCCATGCTGCTTTAGCCCACGATTGTGGAATAAAGATAGAATGGATTGATTCGGAGAATTTAGAAACTGGTGATGATGGGGTGCTAAGGCGAGTTCAAGGTATAATAGTTCCTGGCGGCTTTGGCTATCGAGGGATTGAAGGCATGGTAAAGGCGGCCAAATTTGCCAGAGAAAAGAAAATTCCCTACCTTGGCTTATGTCTAGGAATGCAAGTTATGGTTATTGAACTCGGACGTCAGGTGTTCCATAGCCAGGATGTTAACTCTACAGAGTTTGCACCCAATACAGCTTACCCTGTGATAAGTCTTCTCATGGAACAACATGACATAAAGCAAATGGGGGGTACTATGAGGCTGGGGACTTATCCATGCCATCTAGTACCCGGAACAAAGGTGGCTGAAGCTTATGACAGCGAAGTCGTTTACGAGAGACATCGTCACCGATTTGAGTTCAATAATGCCTTTCGTCAACCATTGAGAGAAGCTGGGCTTATAACCAGCGGGCTTTCTCCAGGTGAAGATTTGGTAGAAATTGTGGAATTCGAAAATCATCCATGGATGGTTGCCTGTCAGTTTCATCCTGAATTCAAATCATACCCCGATTCTCCACATCCTCTGTTCCATCACTTCATCGGGGCTGCCAAGAAAACGCTACTTGAAGGTGACCAAATGAACTTACTAACAAAATTCAAAGAGCAAAGATGAAAATACAAACATACGAATCGAAAGTTAAAGATCATAACTCTTGATGTTTAAATTAGGATTGAAATGAGATTGTTTTTAGATACTGCTAATGTAGAACACATTCGTCATGGCGTAAGATTAGGAGTGGTTAGTGGAGTAACTACTAACCCCACTATTATATCCAGAGAGGGAAAAGTTGACTATCAGAAACTGGTCGAGAAAATTTGCTCTATTGTCCCCGGGCCGGTGTCGACCGAGGTGTTAAGTCAAGATGCTGCAGGAATGATAGCTGAGGCCAGACAAATAGCTCGGTGGGCGGAGAATATCGCGGTTAAAATACCCGCTAGCCTTGATGGTATAGAAGCTACGTCGGTGCTCGTGAAAGAAAATATACGGGTTAACCTCACTTTGTGCTTTTCTCTAAATCAGGCAGTACTAGGGGCGGAAGTGGGGGCTGCCTTCATCAGCCCTTTTGTAGGTAGAATAGACGATGTTGGCGAGGATGGCATTAAAGTGGTGGCTGACATTGTCGAG
>JAXHSX010000146.1:0-20099 GCA_034190625.1 Chloroflexota bacterium | reverse complement strand
TACGCAGCGGCCAGACAGCGCACACTGCCATGGCGCGGACCTGCGCGAAACGGCTCAGCTCAAGGCACTGGCCGATGCCGCCTGGCACCGCTGGGGGCAGCTCGACGGTCTGGTGAACAACTTATTGGCTGATTACTTAGTGTTGGACCTTTGCAATGATAAAGGCCTTTTGTGTGGTAAAATACTGGCTGACCTGGGAGCCGATGTGCTCATTATTGAGAATCCTGAAGGAAATCCAGCTAGGACTCAACCTCCTTTCTATAAAGATATCCCCCACACTGAAAGAAGCCTATCCTGGTTCTATTTCTGTAGTAACAAGAGGGGAATTACCCTGGATATAGCAAGGGAGGACGGTAAAGAGATTTTCAAAACCTTAGTACGAAAAGCAAGCTTTGTAGTTGAGTCCTTTCATGCTGGTTACATGGATGAAATCGGTCTGGGATATACTATGCTAAGCCAAATTAATCCCTCTCTCATCATGATTTCAATCACCCCCTTTGGCAGCAAAGGTCCCTATTGTGACTTTCAAGCTTCAGATCTCATTCTCGAAGGCATGGGAGGGCTGATGAGCGTCTCCGGCGATTCTGATCGAGCTCCTTTGAGGTGTACTACCGAGCAGTGGCACCTTGGGGCTGTTGACGCTGCTATGGCAGCTCTGGCAGCCCATTACTATCGAGGAAATACCGGCCGAGGTCAATACATTGATGTCTCTATTCAGGAAAGTCTTTTGTGGGGAATGCAGGTTTACGCCTTTTGGGAGATGACAAAAACCAGATATAAGAGAGAAGGCGATAGGACCTCAAGAGGAAATATCTCTTTTAAAGTTATTTGGAAATGTAGTGATGGCTATATTTCCTGGAGAATCTTCGTTGCCGCCATGGGTCGAGCTACAAAGGCGTTAGTGGAGTGGATGGACGAGGAGAATATGGCCGGTAACTTAAAGGAGACCAACTGGGAAAATCTGGATATGAATTTCCTCACTCAGCAGGATATAAAGCATTGGGAGGAGCTATTCGCTCACTTCTTTTTGAAACATACCAAAAGTGAATTGCAGCGGGAAGCAGTAAAGAGAGGACTAATGTTATTCCCTGTTGCTGATGCCAAAGACTTGATAGAAGAGCATCAACTCAAGGAGCGTCACTACTGGGAAGAAATTGCGCATAATGAACTAGGAGATAATCTGCTTTATCCCGGAGCTTTTTTAAAGTCCGACACAGGTGATCTAGCGATAAGGATGAGAGCTCCTCTCATTGGCGAACATAATGAAGAAGTATATGTCAAAGAATTGGGAATACCACGCGAAGAGCTTCTCGTCCTTAAGCAAAACGGAGTGATTTAATATTTTTAGGAGTTATAATGGCAAAGGCACTCGAAGGATTGAAAATAGCTGACTTTACCTGGGTAATAACTGGCCCTCTGTCTACCAAATGGCTGGCAAATCTCGGTGCAACTGTAGTACGAGTGGAATCTAATAAGAGGCTTGGCTTATTTCGAACTTACGTTCCAATGGCTGGGGGAGTCGTGGGAGTAAACCGCTGTGGTACATTTGCTGAATTTAACGATAGCAAATATGGTATGCTGCTCAACCTGGAGCATCCACAGAGCAGAGATGTGATGCAGAGATTGATTTCCTGGGCTGATGTGGTGGTAGAAAATTTTAGGCCAGGGGTGTTGGACAAATTAGGATGGAGCTACGAAGAACTCAGGAAAATAAAGCCAGAGATAATCATGGCACGAGCTAGCATGTATGGACAAACAGGTTCACTAGCCACTGTCACTGGTTTTGGTACAATACTTCAAGCTCACGCAGGCTTCACCAATTTGGTCGGCTGGCCAGATAGACCTCCGACAGGTTATTCTATAGCTTATACGGACACCCCGTCAGCAAGCTACTTAGCCATTGGCATTCTCGCAGCACTAGATTACAGAAGGAGAACGGGACAAGGGACTTATATTGATCTCTCCCAATTTGAAGCTGGGTTGTCTCTTATTGCTCCCTGCCTTATGGATTATACTGTCAATGGAAGAATTACACGAGCCCTTGGGAATCGTCATTCTTATGCAAGTCCCCATGGTGCTTTTCCTTGCAAAGGTGATGACAGATGGTGTGTTATAACTGTTTTTAGTGATGCGCAATGGCAAGCTCTATGCCAGGTTATGGGAGAACCAGTCTGGAGTAAAGAACTGAGGTTCTCCACGTTTCTGGAGAGGAAAAGGAGCGAAGACGAATTGGAGAAACTCATTGCTGCTTGGACAGTTAATTACACCCCAGAAGAAATCATGAAAGTGCTACAAGATAAGGAGATACCTGCAGGAATTGTCAGAGAAGCGTATGATCTTCTTGATGAGGATGATCAAGTCGAGTATAGAAAAAGCTTTAAACCATTAAACCATGTTGAAATCGGTCCCTTTCGCTACCAACTGCCTCCTTTTATCCTCTCTGAGACCCCACCAGAGATCGAGAAACCTTTTCCCTGTCTTGGAGAGCATACCGAATTCGTTTGCAGAGAATTTCTCGGGATGCCTGATGAAGAGTTTGTTGAGTTTCTGGCACAGGGGGTATTTGAGTGACACTTGAACATCCAGGTCAACTAGTGCGCAATTTCAACGTCGTAGCTTGGTCTGGATGATAAAAGCGTTCCAGAGTGTTATTACTCTGTCTTATTCCAGTTAAGGAGGTATGAATAATGTTGCCACAAGAAGTCGCTCAGCTTATAGGTAAGACAGGAGAAACTGTGATTCGAGAAGTCGAGAAGGGAGCTATTAAGAAATTCGCTGACGCAGTGAATGATCATAATCTGCTTTATTGGGATGATGAATATGCCAGAAAGTCGAGATATGGATCTATCATAGCCCCGCCAGGATTCTTCGGTTGGCCTGTTAAATGGACAAAAGGACTGCCAACATTTTCTAAACTAATGGACGAGTTAATGGTCACTATGGTAAAAGTTGGCTATGTTCGTGGTCTTGATGGAGGTATAGAATATGATTTCTTTTATCCCGTTCGTGCTGGCGATATTTTGGTAGCAGTGCCTAAGCTCATAGATATTTATGAAAGGGAACGTAAGGATGCTAAGATGATTTTCTCGGTTATAGAGACGTCCTATTCTAACCAGAATGGTGATTTAGTAGCTAAAACTCGTCAGACCTTAATCCATCGCTGAGCAGCCAACCGCTTTTAGAAGAGACTATTGGTTAAACAATTATGTTGGAATTATGAAGACACCTTTGCTGCTTCTCATAGAACAGGCAGGTATATTAGTTACGTAGAACTTAGACGGATTTGCTATGTCAATTCAGCACTGTCGGAGTCGCCTAAGAAATAAAAATAGAAATAAATAAAGGAGGAATTACATGGTAGGAATTACATCATATGGCGCCTATATACCTCTGTATAGGTTAAGCCGGGATGAGATCTCCCGTGCCTGGAGCAGACCCAATGCCGGAGGTGAGAAGGCTGTGGCTAATGTTGACGAGGATAGCATAACTATGGCTGTAGAGGCAGTGATTGACTGCCTGACTGGCATGGATCGAGAGCTTATCGACGGTTTATATCTGGCTACAACAACCGCCCCTTATAAGGAGAAACTTTGTGCCAGCATAGTAGCTGTTGCTGCTGATCTGCGTAAAGAGCAGTTTTTCGCTGCTGACTTCACTAGCTCTGTGAGAGCAGGCACTATGGCGATGAAGGCCTCTATTGACGCTATAAAGGGAGGTTCGGCCAAGAAGGTGATAGTGGCTGCCTCTGATCGCCGTGTCCCAGCACCAAATTCTGAATTCGAGCCTCTCTTTGGCGATAGCGCTGCTGCCTTTGTATTCGGCGATTCTGACGTGGCTGTAAATATTGAAGGCAACTATAGTATATCTAGTGAGTTTATGGATATCTGGCGTCGGGATGGCGACAAGTTCCCCCGCACTTGGGAAGATCGTTTTGTTTTAGAAGAGGGCTATCAGAAGTTGCTGCAGCAGGCTGTTTCTGGGCTGATGAACAAGTATAGCCTGACTCCAAAGGATTTTACCAAGGCTATCTTTTATGCTCCTACTGCTAGAAGCCACGCTGCCATGGCCCGATCTCTGGGTTTTGATGCCAAAACTCAGGTTCAGGATCCGATGTTTGCCACTGTGGGTAACACAGGGACTGCTTTCGTACCCATGATGCTGGTAGCAGCATTAGAGGAAGCCAAACCTGGTGACAAACTGCTCCTAGCAAATTATGGCGACGGCGCAGATTGTTATATTTTAGTAGTAACCGAGCAAATCGAAAACATTAGAGATAGACGTGGCATTAAGCGCCATCTGGCATCGAAATCGATACTTCCCAACTATGAGAAATATATACTGTTTCGCGATCTAATGGAATGGGAGTTTGAGCGCCGTCCTCCTGCTGCTTCTTCACTAAGCTGGATATGGCGTGACCGTGCTCAGGTTTATAGATTACATGGGCAGAAATGCCGGCGCTGTGGATGGGTTCAATTTCCTAGACAAAGGGTATGTATAAACTGCCAAGCCAAGGATGATTTTGAGGATGTGAGTATCGCCGATAAAAAAGGAAATTTGTTCACCTTTACTCACGATGAACGAGCTATGGTTCCTATTCTACCAGAGATTATGTGTGAGATTGACTTCGGAGATGGACTTAGGTTATATTGTCCCATGACAGACAGAGACCCAGAAAAGGTCGAGATAGGAATGTCTGTGGAGATGACTTTCAGGAATATACATGAAGGTGCCGATGCTCATAATTATTTCTGGGTCTGCCGACCAATAAGATGTTAAGGAGCTGAACATGGCAGAAAGTATGAAAGACAAGATTGCTGTTATTGGTATGGGTTGTTCCCAAGTTGGTGAGTTATGGAATATGGATGCTGATGACCTTATTGTAGATGCCACTTATAAGGCTCTTGCGGATGCTGGAGTTGAGCTCAAGAATATTGAGGCAGCATGGGTAGGAGTCGCAACCTCTTGTGCCACCGGGGCCAGTATATCCTCTCCATTACAGCTTCAATATATTCCTGTAACCCGTGTGGAAAACGCTTGCGCGACAGGAACGGAAGCAATAAGAAATGCCGCTTTCTCCGTAATTGCCAAAGTCTATGACCTCGTTTTAGTCGTCGGCTATGAGAAGCTTAAGGATTCCGGCTTTGGTGGATTGGGACGAGGAGGTGTAGAGAAGCCTCATCCTGTATATGGCGATGGACAGGCAGTAGGCCGTGGTCCAGGGCACTACGCTCTGACAGCGACAAGATATTTCCATCGCTACGGCCTGGGCCCAGAAGAAGGCAAGGGACTTCTGGCAAAGATCTCAGTCAAGAGTCATTACAACGGTTTCAGAAATCCGAGTGCCCATCTCCGCAGGGAAGTAAGCTTAGATACAGTGATAAATGCCCCTATAATCTCTTGGCCGCTGGGTCTATATGATTGCTGTGGTGTCACTGATGGCGCGGCAGCAGCTATTATATGTCGTACTGAGGACGTTAAAACCTATGCCCAAAACCACAAGAATGACTATATCACCATCAAGGGAATAGGTATCTCCATAGGCCCAGGATGGGGCAAACAGAGCATGGAATATGATTTCACACACTGGGAGGAGACTGAGAGAGCTACTGCTCAAGCCTACAAGATGGCGGGAATAACGGATCCACGTCGAGAATTGGACCTAGCCGAGGTTCATGACTGCTTCTCTATCTCAGAGCTTATAGTTTATGAGTCAGCAGGCTATTGTGAAAAAGGGAAGGCTAAGGATTATATAAATGGCGGTGCCTTTATCCAAGCTGATCAACCTAGACTGCGAGGATTACTTGGTGACAAAGAGGACGAACCCCTTCCCATGGAGGGACAGCTTCCAGTTAATATTAGCGGTGGGCTCAAATCATTCGGTCACCCGGTTGGTGCTAGTGGATGTCGGGAGCTTTATGAAATATATACTCAAATACAAGGGAAAGCAGAACTCCCCTCGCGCCAGTTGAAAACTCCAAAGCTAGGTATGACTCATAATCAGGGTGGTCATCCGGGCAAATTTATGTGTAGCTCTCTTATCGCTGGTCTTCCTGAATAAGGGAAGGGTTTGCTACCTTAACAGGAAGATGTTACTTGGTAGGAAGCTCATTGTTTTAGCCTCGTTTATTCTACACTCCCACATTGCCCAACTGAGCGATACACTTTATTTCCCTGACATACTGGTTCTTCACCGCTGAGAAGAGGCCATTCAGAAAGCCAGTGGTGAAAAAGGATAAAGGTTCTCCGGTTTCCAAGGGTTCATAAGTCTCCTTCATCCTTATCGCCACTCAAGGTAAACTTGCCTACCTCTGCATCCTCCATCCTCAGCGCTGTATGCTAGGTGATTTGGAACCTTACCCTTAGTCACCCCGGCTGGGTGCCCTTTTTCGCAATTCTTCTGGCTTATGAATTATGTAATGTTGTTTTTTCACGGTCACAATGCCGGCGGCCTGGAAGTCACGCAATAAAAGCCCGATTGTCGCTGCGCTCGCTCCGACCATTCCAGCCAACCCTGCTAGAGTCAAGGGGACGGTGATTTCCCATCCCTCCCAAGTTTCACTGCCATGGATGTCTACTAACTTCATCAGGGTCTCGGCAAGGCGAGCCTTTGGCTCGAAGATAATAATGTTCTCAAGTTGAGAATTGAGGTTGCGAATCCGTTGCGCCAGCACGCTAAGCATACAGACTGCCACATCCGGATAGCACTTCAGAAAATCCAGGAAGTCTCCTCGTTCTAGAGCCAAAGTCTCCGTAGGTTCTATTGCGGTAGCTGTGGCGGAGCGAGGATGCTCATCCAGCAAAGCCAATTCGCCAAAAAAGTCGCCCGATCCCAGATAAGCTAAGAATACATCTTCTTTCTTCTCCGAAGGGATACTCAATTTGACGCTGCCGATATTGATTATGTGGAACGTGGAACCCAGGTCATCCTTGTGAAAGATAATCTCACCCTTCCGATAGCGGCGTCTCGTGAGTCGCCGGGAGAGATTGGAGAGGTCGTCCGCAGAGATAGATGAAAAGAGGGGTATGCCTCTCAACGTGCCTCCCAGTGCCTCAACTCTGGCTTCCTCTTGTCCAAACGTGCATTTCACAAACTGCCTCATCACGGTCGGATCGAAGTGCCTTGTGGATTTGAGTTCAATTCCTTTGGGTTCTATGGGAACTTCGATTCTTGTCGGCCTCACCCTCGGGTGCTTCACCACGTTCAAGAGCTGCCTGTCCTCCACTATCTCTATCTTCATCACGCCGTCCGCGATGCTCATCATAGCCACCAAGTCCTCAGATTTGCCGCAGCCCTCATCCATTAAAGCAACTACAGAGTTCCCCTCGGCAGCGAATTTCACCAGGCAGAGCCTCATGAATCTGAACACTTCTTCTTTATTGAAAAGATAGGGTGATGTCAGAGAATCGAAGGAGAGAAGGATATCTCGCTTACCAATTTTCTGCTGTAGCTTGGCAATAGCCATGCTTATGCTGTTCAGGTCTTCACAATTGGCGCTTATGGTGTCTGGCTGGTCCTGTATCGCCAGGCCCACCGTCTGACTAAAAGCATCAATAAAATTCAGCGCCGCAGCCTCTCCCATGCCCTTATCTCTTAAAATAGCTGTGATACCAGAAGGACACTGCTCGGTAGTCACAAATATGATCGGCCTGTCCGCAGCTATGCTGTTAAGCACTATCTGGTGGCAGAAAGCGGACTTTCCCACCCCTGGGGAACCAACCAGCAGGGTCAAGCTCTCTTTCGGTATCTCCTGTATTTCGGTTAGAGACAACCCTCTTTTCTCCATGTTACCTCCCATCGTTGCTGACTACGGTAGCTCACAAAAATCTTCACCAAATCCCTCTCCCTTGATGAGGGTGCATCTCACCCACCCCTCCCTTTATTTGGCAAGGGGCGTGAGGGTGAATCCCCCCTCCCTCTAACTCCCTCCCGCCAGGGGAGGGAGAATTATAAAAAATTCTGCAGTTAGCTATATTATCTCCCACTCGCAGTATGGGTCACCGGCGACGATACACTTGGTTTCCCTGACGTGCTGCTTCTTGACTGCTGAGAAGAGTCCATTAAGGAAACCAGTGGTGAAGTAGCAGCAAGGCTCCTTCATGTGCGTAAAGAGCTTGGTTCCTATGCTCTCGCAGTTTTCTCTTATCCTTATCGTCTCATCTAATGTGACCTTCCCCACCTTACAGTAGTTCATGAAGTCGATGACCCGGTTTATTGCCTCGTCCTCTTTCATTCCGGCTTTCATAAGGCGTTCACCGACTTTCTTTCCCGACCTGGCGCCTCCCATCCTCTGCGCCATTCGGTATCTCTCGCCTAGATGGGGAAAACCCATGGCGAGCATGACTAGTTCAAGATGGACATCGCTCCCCAGCCTGGGTCTCTCCATAAGAGGTTTCCCTTCGAGGAGAAATCCCATGAGACGCTCCATCAACCGCTCGTGAATCCTTTCCACAACTGAGCTGTCTTTCTCCAGAGAATCCTTTAGCTCCTCAATTTCCCCCGGCACAAGCTTAAATTCACAGTAAGGGTCTCCCAGCCCTATGCACTTTGTCTCCACGGCGTTCCAGTCCCTTCCGCCCTTCTCAAATGCTATCAGTTGGCCTGCTATGTGAGGCGGGAGATGCGAAGCAATCGGGGCGCCTACATTTTCCAACCCCCAGCAGTTAGAGCTCTCATATACCCTGAAGTAGTGTTCATCAGTCTTAGAGACATCCTCAAGGTATTCCGGGATGCCGCTTCGCTCCATCCGCGCTCCGCTTCCATACGGACTGCCCCCAAACACTTTGGAAAACTTTTTCATGTCTTTTACCCGGCTAAAGTTCTTGGGGAAGAACCCAAGGGCTTGAGAAGAAAGAAAGAGGTTTTCCAGAAACCTCATGTGCCAGGGCCAATACCTGCTCCACTCCTTAGTCAGAGTGGTCTCCTCCTTGTTTAACTCGTATATCATCGTCGGGAAACCTTTGGGGTCCCAGAGCATGCCGCTCCAGTGGGCAAGGTTTGGCCAGAACGAGTTGACGAAGTCCCCAACCTCGCTTCTCACTGCGTTTTCTCCTCGTCCGAAAAAAATTTTCATAAACTGCCTTCTCATATCTGGCTCTAAATCTAATGTAGATTTGATTGTCGGCTTGGCTTCTATGGGCACTTCAATTCTTGTCGGCTTTACCTTTGGGTGCTTCACCACGTGTATAGTTCTTATGTTCTCTTTTATCTCCATCCTGAGGATGCCATCGGCTACGCTCATCATAGCTCCCAGGTCTTCTTCCCTGCCGCAGCCCTCATCCATCAAGGCTAATACCGAATTCCCCTCAGAGGCGAACTTCGCCAGGCAGAGCCTGATAAATCTGAATACTTCCTTCTCATTGAAAAGGTAAGGTGAGGTTAAGGAATCAAAAGCGAGGAAGATATCCCTCCTGCCAATTTTCTCCTGCATTTTGGCAATAGCCATGCTTATGCTGTTCAGGTCTTCGCAGTTGGCGCCTATAGTGTCTGGGCGTTCTGGGGTCGTCAGCCCCACCGTCTCGCCAAAGGCATCAATAAAGCTCAGCGCCCCAGGCGGAAGCTCCCTCATGCCTTTTTCTCTTAAAAGACCTGTAACCTCTGTAGGGCCATGCTCGGTAGTCACGAATAAGACTGGTCTCTCCGTGGCTATACTGTTGAGCACTGCTTGATGACAGAAAGTGGATTTGCCCGCTCCCGGAGGTCCTGCTAGCAGGATCAGGCTCTCCTTCTGAATTTCCTGTATTTCAGCTAATGAGAACCCTCTTTTCTCCATGTTGCTCCTAAATTTTTATAGTGCGACCTTTTAGGGTCGTGCGCACGAGGCTAAAGCCTCGCACTACACTTTTAAATATCCTGTTGCTGTCTATATTATCTCCCACTCGCAGTAGGGATCTCCAGTAGCGATGCATTTTATTTCCCTGACATGTTGGTTCTTCACCGCTGAGAAGAGGCCATTCAGGAAGCCGGTGGTGAAATAGCACGAGGGGGGCTTCTCCTTCGTCGTGAACAGCTTCGTCTGGGAGCTCTCACAGTTCTCCTTTATTCTTATCGTTTCACCCACCGTAACCTTCCCCACCTTACAGTAATTCATGAAGTCGATGACTCTGTTTATCGCCTCGTCCTCCTTTATCCCAGCTTCCAACAGACGTTCACCGACCAGCTTCCCAGACCTGGCTCCCCCCATCCCCAACACCATTCGATACCTCTCGCCAGCCAAGGCAGGAAAAACCATAGCGTGACAGACCCTATGGACGTTCACATAGCTTCCCAGCGTAGGCCTCTCCAAGAGCGGCTTTCCATGGAGCAAAAACTCCATAAGGTGGTACATCAACCGTTCGTGTATTCTTTCGATAACCGAGATGTCTTTCTCCAAAGAAGCCTTCAACTCGTCTATTTCCCCAGGCACCAACTTGAACTCACAGTAGGGGTCCCCTAACCCTATGCACTTCGTCTCAACACAATTCCAGTCCCTCTCAAGTCCTTGCAAGCTCCCAAATCCCTTTATAAATCCTGCTATCAAAGGGGGAAGATAGAAAGCCATCGTTGCACCGACGTTTTCGAATCCCCAGCATTCGGAGGATTCGTATACTCTGATGTAGTGTTCGTCGGTCTTTGATGCGTCTTCAAGGTATTCCATGATGCCGCTGCGCTCATGTTTCGGGATGCCAAGCGATGTATATTTCGCCAGTTTATTCATGTCTTTTACCTTACTGAAGCTCTTCAGCATGAATCTAAGGAGAAGGCTCTTGTGCCAGGGAATCACGGTGCGCTTGGCCGCTTTATTCTCCCTCATCAGCTTGAACATGGAGAGATTATCCTCTTTGTTCATCTCGTACACCATCATTGGGAACCGTTTGGGGTCCCAGAGCATCCCGCTCCAGTGGGCGAAGTTCGGCCAGAAAAGGTTCACGAAGTCTCCGACCTCCCTTCTCATCACTGCTTCATCTCCTCGAAGGAATCGTGCCAGTACATCGGGATTGATGACACGCTCTTCCAATCCTATCGGTTCGGGTTCAATGGGGACCTCAATTTTTGTCGGTCTCACTTTCGGGTGCTTCACGATATTGAAGAGCCGCTTATCCTCCTTTGTTTCTATCTTGACGATGCCGTCCGCCGTGCTCATCATGGCTGTAATGTCCTCTTCTTTGCCGCAGCCCTCATCCATTAGGGCTAATACCGAGTTCCCTTCAGCGGCAAACTTAGCTAGGAAAAGCCTTATGAACTTGGTAATCTCAGCGCCACAAAACAGGTAAGGAGAAGTGAGCGAATCGAAGATAAGAAGAGCGCCTTTTAGGCCCTTTCTCTCCTGCAGTTTGGTGATGGCGATGCTCAGGCTGTTTAGGTCGGCACAGTTGGCACACATGGTGTCTGAGCGCGGCATGCACGAAAGCCCCACTGTCTCGGTGAAAGCATAAACGAAGCTCAAGGCTGTGGGCGTGACCTCTCTCAGACCCTTCCCCCTCAATAAACCAGTAATTCCGGAAGGACTTTGCTCCGTAGTCACGAATATTATCGGCCTCTCCGTGGCTATGCCGTTAAGCATCACTTGATGGCAGAAGGTGGATTTCCCCGCTCCAGGAGGCCCTGCCAGCAATATCAGGCTTTCCTTCGGAATTTCCTGTATTTCAGCTAATGAGAACCCTCTTTTCTCCATGTTATCACCTCCCATCGTTGCTAACTACGCTATCTTACAAAAATCTTCTCCAAATCCCTCTCCCTTGATGGGGGTGGCTCTCACCCACCCCTCCCTTTATTTGGCAAGGAGCGTGAGGGTGAATTCCCCCTCCCTCTAAATTCCTCCCGCCAGGGGAGGGAGAATTATAAAATATTCTGCAGTTAGCTATATAATCTCCCACTCGCAGTAGGGGTCTCCGGCAGCGATACATTTTATTTCCCTGACATGCTGGTTCTTGACCGCTGAGAAGAGGCCATTCAGGAAGCCGGTAGTGAAGAAGCATGAGGGCTCCACGCGCCCCGTTGTAAAGAGCCTGGTCCAACTGCTCTCACAGTTTTCCTTTATCCTTATTGTTTCCCCTAAGGTGACCTTCCCCACCTTACAGTAATTCATGAAGTCGATGACTCGCTTTATCGCCTCGTCCTCTTTTAACCCAGCATCCATTAGTCGCTCGCCGACCTCCTTGCCCGACCTGGCACCACCCATCCTGAGCGCCATTCCATATCTGTCGCCAGCAGGAGGGTGGACACCCATAGCATGCCAGGCTGCATGGAGTTGGATCTCGCTCCCCTGCCTTGGCCTCTCTACAAGGGGCTTCCCGTGGAGCAGAAATCCCATGAGACGATCCATCAATCGGTCATGTATCTTTTCAATAACCGAGACGTCTTTCTCCAGAGAAGACCTTAGCTCATGGATCTCTCCCGGCACCAGTTTGAATTCACAGTAGGGGTCACCTAGCCCGATGCACTTCGTCTCAATAGCGTTCCATTCCCTTTCCTCCTTCTCAAATCCTTTACACACGCCTGCGAATAGAGGAGGGAGATGTGAACCCACCGTAGCACCGACATTTTCCAGCCCCCAGCAGTCAGTGCTCTCGTATACTCTAAAGTAGTGTTCGTCAATCTTGGAGACGTCTTCAAGGTATTCCACGATGCCGCTGCGCTCCCAATGTGCAGTCTTGATATACGGCATGCCCTGTTTCGCCGCTTTTTTCATGTCTTTTACTTTGCTGAAATTCTTGGGTATTAATAATTTCATGAAAAGTCTGGCATACAGCGGGAACAATACCAGTCTTTCCCTCATCGCGGAGCGCGGGTCCTCCTTATTTAACTCATAAGTCGTCGTCGGGAACCTTTTGGGATCCCAGAGCATGCCACTCCAATGGGCGAGGTTTGGCCAGAACAGGTTGACGAAGTCCCCAACCTCCTTTCTCAACCCCGCCTCCCCTCCTCTCATCATCGCTCGGCTAAACTTTCTCTGCATACTCGGGTCGTGGTATCTCATCGGTAGGGAGAGTTCAATTCGTTCGAGTTCTCTGGGGACTTCAATTCTGGTCGGCGTCACTTTGGGGTGCTTCACCACGTTTATGATTCTTGAACTGTTTCTTATCTCCATCCTGAGGATGCCATCGGCGACGCTCATCATGGCTCCCAGGTCTTCCTCCTTGCCGCAGCCTTCATCCATTAAGGCTAATGCGGAGTTCCCCTCTGAAGCGAACTTGGATAGAAACAGCCTCATAAACTTTACTACCTCCACGCCGCTGAAGAGGTAGGGGGAGGTGAGCGAATCAAAGACAAGAAACGAGCCTTTTTGTCCTGTTCTATCCTGCAGCTTGGTGATGGCGATGCTCATACTGTTTAAGTCAGCACAATTAGCATATTCCGTGTCCGAGCGTTGTATACACGTCAGCCCAACCGTTTCAGTGAACGCATCAACGAAGTTCAGCCTCAACGCTTCTCCCATGCCCCTTTCGCTCAGTAGCTCCAAGACGTCAGCAGGACTTCGCTCACTGGTCACGAAGATGACTGGTCTATCCAGAGCCATGCTCTTGACGACTACCTGGTGGCAGAAAGTGGACTTTCCAGCTCCCGGAGCCCCGGTTAACAAGATAAGACCTTTATCTGGCGGTTCCTGTATCTTGGCTAGAGACATCGCCGTCCTCCTTACCTGAAGACAGTCAGGGTAGGATACACCTCTATTCCGCTATCGGTTATATTATACGGGCGTGGCTGATTGTCAACAGCAAGTCCACGCATTTTCTCCACCTGGAATACGCGAGTCACCTTATCATCTTTCATAACTGTCCGCAGTAAAATGACCCCTTGAGCCAGATACTCTTCAAACTGATGCTCTCTCTCCAATCCTGTGCCCTTTAGCTCGGAGATTAAAAGATTGGTGCAGCCACTTTTCCTGAAGTCAGCTATCAAGTCTCTCATAGCGTATATACGTTCAACTTCGTCGGGATATTGGAGAGTGAAGATGGTAATAGGGTCAATAACTACCCTTTTAGCCTCAATCTCTTCTACACCTGTCCTGACCGCTTCCAATAACTTTACCAGTTTAAACTCCTTCATTCCTAACTGGATAAGACCAGCCTTCTCCGAAGATGCCCCACGAACTGGAGAGACATTAATAAAGGCAAGTTTTTTCTCTCTCTCAAGTTCATCGAGATCCCACCCGAATTTCGACATATTCCTCTTCACATCCTCAGGGTCTTCATCCAGCGAGATATAAATTCCAGGCTCGCCGTACTCCATAATTCCTTGATATAGAAACTGGATGGCAAAAGTAGTTTTCCCGCTGCCAGGGCCTCCGGCAATTAAGATGCTATGCCCTCTGGGTATGCCTTTCTCACCGAGAAGCTTATCCGCCCCGGGGATACCTGTTTGAACATAATCAAACATCATCTCACCTCCCAGAAGTATTTCGGTAGTGACATGAGTCTATTTACACTGACTGACCACAACCCTAAGGACTCCATTCGATAATCATATCCTATCCCTTGATGCGTCCTTAGTCAATACCTCGGTCTAATACAAGGATGATCTCCGAATATTTTACCTGGAATTAACTGCTGCACCATGGCGTATATAACAAAAAGAGAGGCAGCAAGTATAATAACCCACGCAAAATTTGACGAAAATGCTGGACTTCTCGATATATTACGTTTTCACTGACCTTTGCCACACTAACCTCTTAAGCCATCTTGCCTATCGTCTCGTTCACGAGTTTTCTATAAGCTGCTATCAAATCTTTGGTTAGCTTTCCCACTCCGCTTGCACCAATGGCCTTGCCTCCAAGCCAGGTTAAAGGCATGATCTCCAGTATAGAATTAGTGATAAAGGCCTCCTCAGCCCCGATTAGCTCCTTTAACTCTACATGTCTTTCCACGATTTTGATATTCAAAGCCTGGGCTATCTCCAGAACCGCTTCCCTGGTAATCCCTGGCAAGACGCCACTCTCCAAGGAAGGGGTGATTAACATTCCTTTATTCAACAGTAAAATATTGCTTGTACTGCCTTCTGCCAGGTAACCTTGTTCATTAAGCAAGATAGCTTCATCTGCTCCAGCAGCCTTGGCTTCCATTCTGGCCAAGATGTTTTCCAGATAGCAGGAGGACTTCAATCGTGATAACGGTGATTGACTATTACGGCGTATTGAGGATAGCAACGCCTTATAACCTAGCGCATATTTCTGAGGTGGCAATGGAACAAGGTTCCTGGCAGAGACCAAAACAGTGGGGCTGGTGCAAGTGCCAGGATCGGGAATCATATCGCCTTCTCCCGCCGTAACAGTAAGTCTCAGGCGAGCATCCTTTAGCTTGTTAGCTTGTAAAGTTTCCAGGCAGGCGCTTTCCAGGTCAAAGGGAGCTAGCCTGGATGCCAGACCGAGCATTTCCGCAGAGCGGTAAAGTCTAGTCAAATGACGTTCTAGGCGGAATACACGCCCATTATAAGCCCGCATGGTCTCAAATAGTCCATAACCATAGAGAAAGCCATGATCAAACGGAGACAGTTTAGCCTCATAGCGAGGGATGAGATGCCCGTTGATATAAATAATTTCTGTCATAAAGTGCATAACACCCAAACCATTTGGCAACTCATTTGTCTAAGCCCTTCACTTTATGTCATTCTGAGTGCAGCGAAGAATCTCCAAAAAACCCTTCGCTAACGCACAGGGTGATAACAAAACATCTCCTTAACCCCAAACCGGCTTGGAATAACGGAGAAAGTTAGTCAATAGATCGTGCCCCACTTCGGTGAGAATGGATTCGGGATGAAACTGAACTCCTTCTATCACATAGTCACGGTGTCTTACTCCCATTATTTCCCCCTCCGGGGTTTGAGCAGTAACTACAAGACAAGATGGAATGCCCTCAGATTCGATAATCAAGGAATGATATCGTGTTGCTGGGAAGGGATTAGTCAACCCCTGATAGATTGTTTTAGCATCGTGGTGGATAAGAGAAGTCTTGCCATGGAATGGCAAAGCCCTGCCAATTTTGCCCCCATAGACATAACCGATGCACTGATGCCCTAAACACACACCGAGTATAGGGATTTTACCACCAAAATGATACACCACATCGTTAGAGACACCAGCTTCCAAAGGAGTACACGGTCCGGGGGAAATTATAATGTGACTAGGATACAACCCTTCAATATCGGCTAAAGTAATCTTGTCGTTACGATATACTATGGGCTCCCAGCCTAGTTCACCTATATATTGAGCTAGATTATAAACAAAGGAATCATAATTATCTATTATCAGTATCATTTCGCTGCTACAACCACTTCAGGTGCCAGTTGCAAAGCTTGAATAAGCGCTTTTGCTTTATCCATGGTTTCTACATATTCTGCTTTTGGATCAGAGTCGTAAATAATACCACCACCTACCTGAAAGTAAGCTTTGCCTTCTTTAATCAGAAAAGTGCGAATGACAATGTTAATGTCCATGTCCCCGTTAAAGTCTATATACCCTATGGAGCCTGTATAGACGCTCCTTTTAGTTGGCTCCAGCTCCTCGATAATCTCCATAGCCCGTACCTTAGGAGCACCTGTGATGGAGCCACCGGGAAAAGTGGCTTTCAGCAGGCCAATATTGCCCTCATCCCGGCACAATCTACCGACGACAGTGGAAGTAAGATGAAATACGGTAGGGAAGGCCTCTAGAATGGCTAGTTCAGTAACCTTTACAGTGCCGTAGCGGCAAACCTGCCCCAAATCATTTCTCTCCAAGTCTACGATCATCACATTCTCCGCTCGGTCTTTAATACTATTGGTCAACTCTTGAGCCAGTCTTTCGTCTTCAAGAGCACTACTACCTCGTGGTCTCGTCCCTTTTACTGGTCGTGTCTCTACCATATCACCCTGAACTTTAAGAAACCTTTCCGGTGAGGCACTAACAATGGTCACTCCCTCGAAATTGAGATAGGCAGCAAAGGGAGCAGGATTAGCCGTTCTCAACTGCCGATGAAGCTCGTATGGTGTAATTGTCAAATCAGCTTCAAAACGCTGAGATAGATTTACTTGAAATACATCACCAGCTGCGATATATTCTCTTACTTTATCGACAGCTTCAATATATTCCTCCATGGTAAAATTGGATCTAAGTGCAATCTCTTTATTTTCCCTGGCAGGCTGAAAAGCATTCTCACGCCCTTCGCCAGATAAGGAATGATGTGGCCGAAATCTCCCCTCTCCTTGCTCCTTGTCTAATAAAGGGAGTTGAGGGGAGGGCTTACTCTGCTCTATTAATCTCTCTCCTCGAGGAGAAGAGGCTTTGTGAGCAGGAAATGCAGAACTAAGCCAATCCTTTATTTTCTCAAGCTGAACCCTCGCTTGGCGTTCTCTTTGTCTCTGCTCTAGCTCAGGAAAACCGGTAGAAATAATGTAAACCTTTCCCGTTAAGTGGTCAAAAGCAAGGATGATATCGTAGAAAGCAAAGTAACTCTCGGGAAAACCAAGATCGTCTATCGTTGTAGATGGCAGGTGCTCAATAAAATGGCAGAGGTCATAGCTAAGATAGCCAACGGCTCCACCAAGAAAAGGTACAGGTGCAGGGCAGCGGTCTAATTTATACATCTTCAGTAATCTCTCCAAAACATCGAAGGGGTTCCCATAGTGAGTCTCCCGTTTATATCCACGAGCAATAGTAATCTCAGTACCTCGGCTGTTCATGATTAGGAATGGGTTAGTGCCAATGAAGGAACAGCGTCCCAGTCTCTGGGAGTCCATGCCACTATCCAGAAAGAAGCTGTATGGTTCGTCCTTGATTAGCTCAAATATTTCTGGAGCCGTTAGAAGAGTAGAGATTTCCTCGATAAAAGGATACCGATTCATTCCAGTTTTCAGTTATCAGCTATCAACTTAGTATTGATCGCCGATTACTGACTACTCCTTTAAATCATTTCTAATACTCTTTTGGCGGTGAGACCAACTTCAGCAGGGTTGGGAACTATAGTAACCCCAGCCTGTGAAAGAGCTTTAATTTTCTCTGAAGCTTTGCCGGTGCTCCCAGTGATAATTGCTCCAGCATGCCCCATCCTTTTTCCCGGTGGAGCCGTACTGCCAGCTATGAAAGAGACCACAGGTTTAGTCATCTCACTTTTAATGAACTCAGCAGCTTCTTGCTCTAAAGTCCCACCAATCTCACCGATAAGAACCACAATTTTGGTGTTCTTGTCTGCCTGAAACAATTTTAAAATATCAACGAAGGTACTGCCAGGTAAAGCATCACCACCAATGCCAACGCAAGTTGATTGCCCGATGCCTAAGCTGGTGAGCTGATATACGACATCATAAGTTAGTGTGCCACTACGTGACACTACCCCTACACTACCAGCAAGATGAATCCCTCCTACCATGAGTCCAGCCTTACATTTACCTGGCGAGATGACCCCAGGGCAATTGGGGCCGATGAGGCGGTTCGATTTATCTCTCAGGTAGCAATGTACCTTTACCATATCTAATACCGGTATGCCTTCAGTTATACATATAATCAAGGGTATGCCAGCATCAATCGCCTCCAGGATACCATCTGTAGCGAAAGCAGGAGGAACGAACATGAGACTGGCATTAGCTCCAGTTTCAATCACGGCTCTTTCTACACAATCGAAAACCGGTACCCCTAAATGTTCACTACCTCCCTTCCCAGGTGTAACACCAGCTACTACTTTAGTACCATATTCCATGCAGCGTTGTGCATGAAAGCTACCTTCACCACCAGTAATCCCTTGAATTAAAACCTTAGTGTTTTCGTCAATAAGGATGCTCATTTTATTACTCCTACTTTCCCAGATTTTTAACAGCCTGTACTACTTTATAAGCACCATCATAGAAGTCTTTAGCCTCGATGAAACTTATCCCCGACTCAGCTAAAATGTGTTTGCCTTCTTCTAGATTCGTTCCCGCCAATCTAATGATCACAGGGAACTGAATATTCATTTGTTCATAAGCCATGACTATACCTTTAGCAATGACATCTACTCTAGCCATACCTCCAAATATATTTACCAATACTGCTTCGACTCTAGGATCAGCGACAAATATCTTAAACGAGTTTACCACCCTATCAGGAACATTAAGTGTGCCGATATCCAGGAAGTCTGCCGCACTACCACCACAATATTGAATAAGATCGTTGACTGCCATAGCTAACCCAGCACCATTAACCATACAGCCGATATTGCCATCCATCCTGACATAATTGTTTATTCCCCATTCACGAGCCTGTACTTCTAGAGGCTCCTCTTGTTCTTGATCCCAGAGCTCTTGAATATCTTTGTGTCGGTAGAGAGCGTTATCATCAAAATTAAGCTTAGCGTCTAGAGCTACAAGGCTTTCATCAACAGTAACAACTAAAGGGTTGATCTCAGCTAAAGAGCAGTCCATGTCCATAAATAATTTATAAAAGCTTGACATCAAGTGTATAGCCTCGTTTATTTGTCCTCCGCTCAAATTCATCCCATAAGCTAAACTGCGTCCATGGAAAGGCTGAAAGCCAATGGTAGGGTCTATATGGCTCTTAAATATTTTCTCTGGCGACGTTTGGGCTACCTCTTCAATCTCCATGCCTCCAGCCTCACTTGCCATCATGATTGGTAACCGGCTAGTCCCATCAACGAGAATGCTAAGATAGAGTTCCCGTTCTACATCGCTTGCTTCTTCCACTAAAACCTTACTTACCGGCACCCCCTCAGGCCCAGTTTGATGGGTCACCAATCTAGTTCCAATCAACCGGCCTGCTACCATTTCTGCCTCTTTCGGGCTATTAACTGTCTTTATACCCCCTGCCTTGCCCCTTCCTCCAGCATATACCTGGGCTTTAATCACCACCCTACCACCAATATCAGCAGCTACCTCTCTAGCTTCAGTCGGAGAAGAAGCTACCTTCCCTCGAGGAACAGGAATGCCGTATTGAGACAAAAGTTCCTTAGCCTTATATTCGTGGACCTTCATACTGACTCCTTTCTTTCTAACTATATTTAACCGCCATCCTGAATGCAGCGAAGGAGCTAAATTCTTCGCTATAGATCAGAGCGATATTAAAAAACTGCGGAGGGGGTGGGATTCGAACCCACGTTCGCCTAAAAACGAAAACGGTTTTCAAGACCGTCACCATAAGCCGCTCGGTCACCCCTCCTGA
>JAXHSX010000145.1:0-8844 GCA_034190625.1 Chloroflexota bacterium | reverse complement strand
TTTAAATGATGGGCTGTGTTTCCTTCGGTTCTGTTTCATGTTCTGCTCCTCCTATTCTGTTTTTTATTTTAGGAGCAAAATCCGATCTTAACAACCTGTCCAAATTTCGAGGACCACCTCAGCCATCCCACATCATACCAACCAAAATTATAGCTTGGGTTAGGTACAGTTACCGTGATATCTTTCAGTTCCTCCTTGCGACTGACCAAGGCCAGTCCTATTTGAGGACAAGGATGAAGTGTAGTTGATGGATTTTTTAGGATATAATACAGTTATTATGAATAAAAGAGGGAGGTGAAGCTATGTCTATTGCTTTCGAACTAACGCCGGAGCAAGAGGAAGTCAAAAAGCAAGCAAGGGAGTTTGGTGAAAGGGAAATCGCTCCTTTCGCCGCAGAGATTGATGAGAAGGATCAGATGCCGTGGGACCTGTGGAGGAAGATGGCTCAGCCGCCATACAAGTATACCGGTATTCATATTCCAGAGGAGTATGGGGGCGCTCCACGACCCCTACTTGATATTTGTCTCATTGCTGAGGAAATGACCTTTGGTGGCAAAATCGCACTGGCTGGTATGATAATGGAGGCTCCTGGCTTGGCTCCAGGAGCGATATTAAGGGGTGGAGGCGAGGAGCAAAAGAAAAAGTACCTTCTCCCTATAACTCGAGGCGAAGGAATTGGCTGTTTTGCCTTGACGGAACCAGGAGGCGGGTCTGATGCCGCTGCCTTGGAGACCGTGGCAGAGTTAAGAAATGGCAAGTATGTGTTAAACGGAAGGAAACGCTACGTCAGTTTTGCTCATGTAGGGGAGTGGCTAATTGTCTTTGCCAAAACTGACCCAACAAAAGGAGCAAGGGGCATAAGTGCTTTTGTTGTGGAAAAAGGAACTCCAGGATTCTCCGTGATTGAGAAAATCCCTGTTTTAGGATGCAGAGGACATCAGGATGAGGAAGTGCTGTTCCAGAACTGTGAAATTCCTAAGGAAAATTTGTTGGGGGAAGAGGGGAAGGGATTTAAAGTTGCTTTAGGTTCTCTTGATGAAACTAGAACCACTCTCTCAGCCGGTTTTGTCGGACTGGCAAGGGCTGCCCTTGAAGAATCTGTGAATTACGCCAAGGTAAGGCGCGCCTTTGGCCAGTACATAGCTGAATTTGAGGCCGTTTGTTTTCCGCTAGCAGAAGTTGCTATAGAGATCGAAGCAGCTCGCCTTCTAACATTTAAGGCAGCCGTACTTGCTGACAAGGGAATCCGTCATACTGTGGAGACAGCAGCAGCCAAGGAATTTTCGTCACGGTTGCTTCTTAAAGCTGCTAATCTGGCAGTGGAGGTATATGGAGGCTTTGGCTGCACTAAACGACACCCAGTAGAGCGCATATACAGAGATGCCAGGACTTGGGTTTTTGCTCAAGGGGCACCTACAGTGCAAAAGCTTATTGTGGCCAGGAACCTATTCCCTGAGCTTAAGATTATGTAAAAAATTCTTTTGTGGAAGGCGCATTAATTAGCAGCGAATATTAAGAGATGGCCGGATATGGGTTTTTGCTCAGGGTACTCCAAATGTTATGAAACTAATTGTGATGCGTGACCTATTTAAGAGATTAGAGCCACCACAAGCTTTAATAGAGGAGATAGCAGCCAAGGGATAAACGCTCGTTCTAAATATAGTCTCATCAGATTTTGTCACGACCTAGCTCATACCCTCCTTTCGCTAAGTTCGAATTGAATGAAATGTCCCTATGAGCTATAATGCTGGGTAAATTAAGAGGTTAAATATTTTGCTTAAAAGTCATAGCTGTGGTGAGTTAAGGAGAGAATATGCAGGTCAGAAAGTAACCCTAGCTGGCTGGGTACATCGGCGGCGTGACCATGGCGGCATGATATTTATTGACCTAAGAGACAAGGATGGTGTAGTTCAAGTAGTATTTAATCCTCAGACGTCACATGAGGCATATCAGGTAGCCACTTCGTTTCGAAATGAATACGTGGTTCAGATAGTTGGGGAGGTTGTTTTACGTCCAAAAAGCACAGAAAATCCACGTCTCTCTACTGGCGAGATTGAGGTTATAGCTGATAAGACCACAGTCCTTAATGAATCCAGAACGCCGCCATTTTATATCAACGAAGATTTAGAGGTAGAGGAAAGTATCTGTCTTAAGAACCGTTATTTGTATTTGAGAAGGCCGAGGATGAGAGATAATCTCATCCTACGTCATAAAATAACGAAGTTTATCTGCGATTTCTTTGACATCAGAGGATTTATACAGGTTGAGACGCCTATCTTAATTAAGAGCACTCCCGAGGGAGCTCGGGACTACCTCGTGCCTAGCCGCCTTAATCCGGGAAAGTTCTATGCTCTTCCACAATCGCCACAACAGCTCAAGCAACTTCTTATGGTAGCTGGTTTGGAAAAGTATTTCCAGATAGCTCGTTGTTTTCGAGATGAAGACCTTAGAGCTGACCGACAGCCTGAATTCACCCAACTTGACCTGGAAATGAGTTTTGTGGAAGAGGAGGATATATTTCTGCTCATGGAAGAACTTCTCACCTCACTTGTGGAAGTTATTAAGCCGAATATGAAAGTAGTAAAGCCTTTTCCTCGTCTTCGCTATCAGGAAACAATGGAACGTTATGGCACGGATAAGCCGGATTTACGCTTCAACTTGGAGATTAAGGACATTTCCGATATAGCCGCAGAGACAAGTTTCGACATTTTTCACTCTGCTGTGGATAATGGTGGTAGCGTAAAAGGTATATGTGCTCCTGGCTGTGCTCATTATAATCGTCACCAACTTGCTGAACTTACAAATCTGGCTATAAATAGCGGGGGCAAAGGTTTGGTCACATTCGCTTTCACGGAGGGAATTTTGGCAGTGGATGAGGCGAAGTCAGTAGCTGCGAAGCACTTAACTAAAGCTCAAATGGAAAATATAGCTAGTAGGTTCGAAGCAAATAATGGCGACCTCTTACTCGTCGTGGCCGATAAAGTTAACATAGTTAATAAAACACTGGACGAACTGCGAAGGCATATAGCTTGCCAGCTAAATCTAGCAGATGATAATTTATTAGCTTTCGCTTTTATCCTTGATTTCCCCATGCTGGGGTGGAATGATACAGAAAATCGTTGGGAGACGATGCATCACCCCTTTACTGCCCCAAAGGAAAAGGATATCGAATTACTTGACATTGAGCCAACCAAGGTTTGCAATCACCATTATGATGTTGTCTGTAATGGGTATGAACTCGGCAGCGGTAGTATTAGAATCCATACCCGAAAGCTTCAAGAGAAGATATTCAAGCTACTTGGCTACACTCAGGAGGAAATGGAAGAGCGATTTGATTCCCTGTTAACAGCACTGGAGTATGGAGCACCGCCTCATGGAGGCATCGCCATTGGGATAGACCGTTTGATAATGCTGTTTGCCGGAGAACAAAATATCCGAGAAGTTACTGCTTTTCCTAAGAATCAGAATGCGGTAGATGTGATGTTCGATGCACCTTCGTATGTCAGTGAGAAACAACTTGATGAATTGAATCTTAAGCTGAAACATGAAATAATCAAATGATATAGAGTATAATTTTTCCTTCCTTTAATGGAAGGGGGTTATAGTAAGGACGAAAATTGAAAATAACTACAGAAAAAACAAAAACCTGCGAAATAGCGTTTACTGTAGAGGCTGAAGATAATGAGCTGAATGAATCCCTGAACGAAGCCTACCACAGTCTGGTGCAACGAGTTTCTGTCCCAGGATTTCGCAAGGGGAAGACACCGCGATCTATTTTAGAGCAGCATATAGGTAAAAACGCTTTATTGGAAAAGGCGCTGGAACGTTTGATACCAAGACTTTATAAAGAGGCGATTGAATCAGAAAAGGTCGAGCCAATAGATGAGCCACAAATAGAGATTATTGACACTGAACCTGTAACTTTTAAAGCTGTTGTTCCACTTAAACCTGAAGTTATACTGGGAGATTACAGTAGCACAAAGATAAATTATGAACCAGCGGAACTTAGCGAAGAGAAAGTCAAGACGGTTATGGAGCAAATTCGTAAAGAGCAAGCGATCTTGATACCTGTAGATCGTCCTGTTCAGTTTGGTGATTTAGTCACTCTCGATATCGAAGCTACCGTAGAGGACAAGCCATTTTTAAACCACAAAGATATGTTATATGAAGTGAATGGAGAATCGGACTTGCCCCTACCTGGGGTAGCGCAAAATTTGGTAGGCGCCGAGAAAAACAATTTGAGGACCTTCACTATTGATGTTCCTGTTGATTATTCCGTAAAGGAGTTCGCCGGTAAGAGTTATCTTTTTAAGATTACCCCTACTGAAATAAAGGAAAGAGAATTACCCAATCTGGATGATGAGCTAGCCCAAAGTGCTGGCTACGATAACCTTGCCGCCATGAAAGAGAAGGTAACTGTTACCCTAAAAACTCAAACTGAGAGGGAAAACCGTTTAGAATTGAGGGAAAAAGCTCTAGATGCGGTCGTGGAATTGAGCGAAGTACATTATCCCAATATTCTGGAAGATAGGGAGATCGAAGGTTTCATCAAAGATGAGGCAAGACGGTTTGGATTTAACGAGATAGAAGATTATCTAAAGGCAGCCAACAAGACAAAAGAGGATTATCAAGAGCAATTACGTCCTGTAGCGAGGAAACGTATTAATCGCTCTCTGATTCTAGACAAAATCGCTGAGCATGAGAAGGTTGAAATTGATGCAAAAGAGGTAGATAATAAAATAGAGGAAATGGTGGAAAACGCCGAAGATAAGGAAAGGGCACGGCAGATTCTTGTCCTACCTCAAATAAAAAAATCAATTGAACAGTCCCTGTATAATGAAAGCACGTTAGATAGACTAGTGCAAACGCTAACCAGTAGCGTTGAAGAGAAAACAAAGGAGGATTAATGGATACAAGAGCTCAAATAATAATCCCTACGGTAACAGAGACGAGTGCTCGCGGCGAGCGCGCTCTTGATATTTATTCCCTCCTACTTAGAGAAAGGATTGTCTTTCTAGGTACACCTATTAACGATCAAGTAGCTAATCTAATTATTGCCCAGCTTCTTTATTTAGAGAGAGAAGCTTCGGAAAAAGACATAAGCCTTTATATCCACTGCCCCGGTGGGATAATTAGCGCTGGTTTGGCCATATATGATACGATGCAGCTCCTCCGTTGTGATGTATCTACTATCTGTGTGGGCTTAGCCGCTAGTATGGGTACTCTACTTCTTTGTGCTGGATCCAAAGGTAAGCGTTTTGCTTTACCCAGTTCTACTATACACCTTCACCAGGCTATTGGTGGCGCTCAAGGTCAGGCAGCAGATGTTGAGATTGCCGCTCGAGAAATTATGAGGATACAGGAAAAAATTCGAGATGTTATAGCCAAGCATACAGGGCAGCCTGTAGAAAAGATTGCACATGATACCGACAGAGATTTCTACCTCGATCCTCAACAAGCAGTAGAGTACGGACTTATTGATAGTATACTCACCAAGCCAGAGGGAAAATAAAGGCTAGCTAGCAAGAATGGTACATAATAGAGTTTGCTGATCTTGAGAACAGTATGATAGATTGGGTGGAAACAATTTCTGGAACATATATAGCCTCCAATGCAAACTCGGGTGGACTAGATAAGCCAGGCTTGATTGCTACTATAATCATCTCTATAATTGTTATTGCAGCAGTGGTATGGTTGTTTCACGGCACCAAAAAAAGAGATTGAACGGAGGAGATCAAAATGGCTAAATTCAAAGTAAATGACAGAGCCAGGGTTCAGGACAGGCCGGGCTGGCCAGACGGTTACAAGATTGCTAATTGGGAGGGGACTATTGTAGAGGTCAAAGAGGATCCTGCCGGATACGTAATAATGAGGGCAGATAAAACCGGCTATGATATGGCCTTCCCCGAAGCCGAATTGGATCAAATCTAGTAGGGTGTTTAGAAATATAAGGACAGGTTTTTAAACCTGTCTGAATTTAAGCGGACAGACCTTCAGATCTGTCTCTATGGGGGGATATGGGAGTGAAGCTTCTAGAGAATGCTAAAGTAATCGGTAGTGATTTCACTACGCTTTACCCAAATTGCTCGGCAAGTTCGTAAATAGTGGAAGCTTTATCGTTAGCCTAGCTTGGCGGCTTCCTTTCTAACCAGGTTGCGAATCCTCTTATGGATTTTTAAAACTTGAGTAACGTCCTTGTTTTCATCTAGCCAGTGGAAATGTCCTCTGTCTCCTTTACCACCCATTTGTTGTCTCTGTTTAACAAGCATCTCGGTCGCCTGACGTCCGCCTTTTTCCCAGGCTACTAGAATTATCCACAGGTCATCTAAATTGGTAGATGCCAGACTCATAGTAGCATAGTTTAGAGCGTATTCGTTAGCATTGAAGGCGATGGCTAAGCCACCAGCTTTATTTACAGCCTCAAGCATCTTAAAATCAGTAATGCTATCCCCCACTGATACACAATGGGAGAGTGGCGCTCCTAGCCTGGCAGCAAATTGATCCAATGCTTCCACTTTGCGTATTCCCCCTCTAGGTTTTATCTTACTTGTAATCATTCCTGAAGTTGTTTGGGGCAATTGTTGCCAATACAAATGGTCGAGTGTTTGTTTTATTCTGACATCATCGGTAAAGGGCTTAAAGTCTTTGATTGCTATCTCTGCTTTCTTTAGCAACATGAGATCCTCTTCTCGTGAGAGATCGTGAATCTGGTTCAATGGGAAAAAGGTGCACGCTACATCTTCACTGGGTATAGACAATCTCTGAGTGATAGATAGAGCGTATTGTTCGTAGCTGGTACTGATAACAAATACATGCCAACCTTGCGTTTTAAGCCTGGATATCAAGGGCAAAGCGCCCTGGGTCAGATTAGCTCTCTGCCCCATAGTGCTGATTTGCTCTTCCTTTAACCCGTGATATGAAAGAAAGGGGGCGATAAGTGCCAGAGTATCTCCCGGTTCGTAGTTCTGCCTGCCTTCCAGGGTCAATAAATCATCGTAGCGACTGATGACCTCGAAAAGCTTATCGCCATCGGGGAACAGCTTCATCAGTTCATAAGCATTATCTTGAGGAGATAAAGGACCTTCAAGATCAAAGCAGATTAGATTCACTTTCAGCCTTGCCTCTCGTTATTACGAGTCACTATTTATCATTGCAAGCGAAGCGAAGCAATTCCATAGTCAGTTCCCTGTTGCTTTTGCACTAGCTTGCTTCGGCACTTTGTTACTCTCAATGACATTTCCCAATCTTGCCTTCCACTACCTGGTCTATTTTGCTGCTGAAGTTATATCCTTTGATTGATTCTCCTTTGGCGTCGATTACTTTACCATGTTTTATGCTGATTTCCCCCCGACTTAGAGCTTGTAGTGTTAAGATGATAAGGGGAAATTCTCTGGCAAGCTCATACTCTCGGATAAGCCGAAATAATATTTCTTGGTCGTCTCCTTGCCAGTGTACATCGAAATACGTGCCTATAATAGGGAAAGTGCAATAGCTAACTACCGGTCCTCGATCTAATTCAGGGGTGACCATGTGCATCATGGCTCCAGCTTCCTTAGATTTATCTCGTATTAATATCTGAATCACCTCTTCCCAAGTACCGGTAGGTCCATTGGGGGGTGCTGGATGGAGATTAATCATGTTGTACTTTTGACAAAGTTCCTTCCCTATGATGAGCATATAGCCAGCAAGAACACAAATGTCCGGGCAATATTTCTTAATTCTTTTGTTTACCTCTCTATCATATCGGAGCCGCCAATCATCTTGAGATTGCCTCACTTCACTCGCTCCCAACCCTCTCCCTTCAAGGGAGAGGGTTGGGGTAGGGGTCATGAATTTCCTGTACGAAAAGCAGACAAGGGGAATATCATAGCGCCGAACTAATTCAAATAACGTATCGCTTTCCTTTGCCTCTCCCTGTTCTCTATTGCTAAAAACAAAGCTTATCTTGCCCTGTATCTTGCCAGCTTCTATGCTTTCCTGAACAGTCTGTAAAATCTGACATGCTGCTTCATCCCTACCGGTAGAAAACCAGCCAATGTTTAACAAGGGTCCTTCCTCTCTGTATTATCCCTCTCCCTTGACGGCAGAGGGTCAGGGTGAGGGTGTAAACCTCCGCGCTTTCTCACTTTCGCCCAGGTGCTAGCGAAATGAACTATAGGATTAGACCTGTGCCCAAGAATTTTACCCTGGCTCAGACATTTTATGAAGTCGTCAGGGCCATTGAATTCAGGCATTTCTACATAAGCTTTCCCAATCTCACCAAGCGTATGAGCATCGCTTCCAGCGCAGGCAGCCTTTCCATATTCCTTAACTAATTTCCAGGCTTTGGTAGAGCTAATAGGAAAAGGGGTGCGTGAATTGAAAACCTCGATTATATCAACCTGGGACATGATTTCCTTTGATGTTAGCTTATTGGAGTTTTGCCAGAACGATCGACCGAAGGGGTGAGGGATGCCAACCAAGCCCCCTTGATCTCTTATTCGTGCTATCGTCTCTTCAACAGATAATCCACTGGGAACTCCTTCCGTCAAGAACAGTCCCATCAATTCACCGAAGGGAGTCAAAATTTCCTCAGCAATAATCACTTTGAAAGGAGCCGTCTCTTTTAATTTTAGTGCACCGACAACAGTGCCATGGTCAGCTATAGCGACACAGTTTATGCCCACTTTAAGGCAGCGGGTGATAATTTGACTTAAGGGTGTGGAGCAATCCATGGAATAACAGGTGTGAACATGCAAATCAGCGCGCAGCAATTAGCTTACCTTCTCCAGATATTCACCAGTCCGGGTATTTACCTTGACAATATCCCCCATGTTAATAAAAAGAGGAATATGAATCCCGAGA
>JAXHSX010000144.1:0-10868 GCA_034190625.1 Chloroflexota bacterium | reverse complement strand
TCGTAGTATATGTTCTCTCACGACACTGGCTACAAGCCAAATGAATAATTACTCGAGATTCAGTCTTCTTAGCCATATTTAGCTAGTGATGTTGGTAAATACACCAGCACCTACTGTTTTACCACCCTCTCTAATGGCAAAACGCAAACCCTCTTCTACAGCTATAGGATAAATTATCTTGATTTTCATATGAGTTAAGCTATCACCAGGCATAGCCATTTCTACACCATCAGGAAGGATTATCTCACCGGTAACATCCATAGTTCTAATGAAGAACTGTGGCTTATAACCGGTAAAGAAGGGGGTGTGCCTGCCACCTTCTTCCTTATTCAAGATATATACTTCCACTTCGCCTTCACTGTGAGGTTTCACTGTACCTGGAGCTGCCGCAACTTGACCCCTTTCTACATCTCCTCTATCTACACCCCGCAGAAGCAAGCCTACAGCATCACCAGGTTCTGCTTTAGCCATAGTCTTGTGAAACATTTCCAGGCTAATTACCACCGTCTTTCTGGTTTCCTTTATCCCCACAAGTTCTACCTCATCTCCTGGCTTTATTGCCCCACGCTCGACTCTCCCTGTGGCTACAGTACCTCGCCCTTTGATACTAAACACATCCTCGATAGGCATCAGGAAGGGCTTATCTATATCCCTCTGTGGCAAGGGTATATGTTCATCTATGGTGTCCATTAGCTTCCATATTGCGCCACACCACTGGCACTCTCTCTTGCCACAGCCACATTGCAATGCTTTCAGAGCGCTTACTCTAACGATAGGAATTTCCTCGCCGTGGAAACCATATTTTGTAAGCAAGTCTCTGACTTCCATCTCCACCAAGTCGAGTAATTCAGGGTCCTCCATTAAATCCACTTTATTGAGAGCTACAATCATACTAGGAACCTGTACTTGTCGAGCTAACAGGATATGTTCTCTGGTTTGTGGCATGGGTCCATCATCAGCAGCTACTACCAGGATAGCGCCATCCATCTGAGCTGCTCCAGTTATCATATTCTTAATATAGTCAGCATGACCAGGACAATCAACATGACAATAATGACGGCTCGCTGTTTCATACTCAATATGCGCGATAGCGATTGTCAGCCCGCGTGCCTTTTCTTCAGGAGCATTATCTATACTCTCGAAGGCTCGGAATCCTGTAGAACCCTCCTTAGACAGTGTTAATGTCATCGCTGAGGTCAGTGTCGTTTTACCATGATCCACATGACCTATAGTACCAATATTGAGGTGTGGTTTAGATCGCTCATAAACTTTTTTTGCCATTATTAAACCTCCTTACAAAGCCCACAACCAGATTCGAACTGGTGACCCCGTTCTTACCAAGAACGTGCTCTACCTACTGAGCTATGTGGGCACATTTTACCACAAAATGGAGGGGGTAGGATTCGAACCTACGTAGCCCTTCCGGGCGGCAATTTTACAGACTGCTCCGATTAACCACTCCGGCACCCCTCCTGACGGTAAGTGTACCACAAATTGCCATAAAACTCTACTACAAGCCCGAGAGGGGATTCGAACCCTCCAACCTACCGATTACAAGTCGGTTGCGCTACCATTGCGCCACTCGGGCAAAAATGCAGGTCAATAGTATAAAAAAATAATGAAAGTAATGTCAACCACGCGAAAAATACGCTCTTTCGTCTGGCTCGTAATTTTAAACTAAACTGGGGGCTGGTGTTTCCGGTCTCTTTTCACATCGAGAAGGATAGAAGGTGCAGAGAAAATTGCTATGAAGCTGACCCTCTTAAGGTCTTCAAGACTTCATAATTTTCTCCCCGGTTTGCATTCTTTAAGATATCTTTGGCGATATAAAGGCTTGCTCCTCGTATACGCAAAAATTTCTCATAGCTGACTTGGTTTATCTAGATGGGAGAAAATTCATTATGAGAAAGAGCCGAAGCAAGCTTGGGGTAAATATCCGAAAGCAGGACTCGTTATTTATTAAAGGAAAGTTAGAAAGCATTGAATCCATACCTTCGAATGAGGAAATCTGCCTGTTAGAGCCTTTTCTCTATGGGTTTCGGCATAGGCGGTTTTGCTGCTAGCGGAGTATTGGATAGGTGAAAAAGCACTTAAATAGCTCTTGGTAAGTCTAAGACTCTGCCAATAGCTTTGACATGAAGTAAGTGTTTCACGGTCGTGTTCCCCAAACCCAATCCATAAGCTGAGTGCTTACCGAACGAGCACTTCCATTAGTTTGTAAAACTGAACGATTTTCAGAGACAGCGAGTTCTTATGGACTAAAGGAATAGCGAGAGAATTCTCTTTCCAAACGATGGGCATGATGCCGCTTACAGTATCTCGATTTTTTTTCAAATTAGAGCTTTTTTGCTGCAGATAGCTTTCTAGTCTCATTAGTGCTATTATTTTCTTTGGGAGCAGGGAAGTCAAGCTATAAGAAAGCGATTGTGATAATATAATATTGAGTTATGTCATATATTATTGTATCCGATGCCACGAAATGTGCTGGTTGTCTTAGCTGTATGTTGTACTGTTCCTTTAAATTTGAAGGTATGTTTAAGCTATCGGCATCTCGTATTAAAGTCAAGAGATTGGTTGGTCAACCTACTGAGTATGAGCTGATGTTCACTCCGGAGTGTGATAGTTGTGGTCTCTGTGCCAGATATTGTCCTTACGAAGCCTTAACTCGTCAGAAGGTGGTGATAAGGTAATGGAAATTCCTGGATATGTTGGAAATATACTTTTTATTGATCTTACTTATGGAAGAGTAAGTAAAGAGCCTCTTGATGCTGCGCTGATCCGGACATACCTGGGTGGTGCTGGTATCAATAACAAACTGGCATATAGTCTGATACCTCCAGAGGCAGATCCGCTCTCCCCGGAAAACGCTATAATCATAGGGACAGGCCCTTTTAGTGGTACTATAATACCTGGCTCTTCGGAACTGATGATTACGTATAAGTCACCGCTTAATGGCGCTTTTCCTTATAGTTGTGGTGGGGGGAAATTCGCTGCATTTCTTAAATCCTCTGGTTATGACCATGTCGTTATAACCGGGCGGTCAGATAAACCGGTGTACCTCAAAATAGAAGATGAAAATATCAAGCTGCATGATGCCAGCGATCTTTGGGGCAGAGATAGTTTTGAAACTACGGATATCTTGATGCAGCGACACGAACCTTGTAGTGTGATCCCGATAGGTCCCTCCGGAGAGAACCTAGTCAATATCTCGGTAAGCCATATTGACAAGGGAGGTACTGTAGGGTCGGGTGGACTTGCTGCTGTGATGGGTTCTAAAAATCTCAAGGCTATAGTAGTTGTGATGGGGACGAAGGGAGTTACAGTAGCCCACCCTCGGCGGTTGAGGAAGTTAGTTGACGACATTTTGAGTCGGGTGAATAGCTACCACCGGCGTCCTGAAATGATGCTGGGTGGAGCTATGGCGATGACTTCTGGTTGGGTGCCCGAAGGAGGGATAGCTAGAAACTCATCTACCCTTATACCATATCAACAAGATGCAGGGGAAATTCAAGCACAGATATATGAAATCCATAAGCGAAGCCGCAAGAAAATTGCATGCATGACCTGCCCGATGTCGGATAAAGATCGTATAGACCTCGTTGAGCATGGTATGATGATATATGATACGGCGATAATGGCTGAACGCGCCATAATGACAACTTCACCAGCGTTTGGTCATTCTGACAGCACCTCTCCGCTGGATAGATATGCTGAGGCGCTGAGCTATTTCGACCTGGCAAATCGTTATGGTATTGACAGAATTTACAGTTTCCGTGGCCTAGCTGATTTTGTCATCAGCCTTTATGAGGACGGAATTATCACCAAGGAAGATACTGGGATGGAGCTAAATCGAGAACTCAGCACTATAATTAAGTTAGTAAAGATTACTGCACTAAGGGAAGGTTTTGGTGATGTTTTGGCAGATGGTCCTGTTAAAGCTGCTCGTAGAATAGGCAAGAACGCTGAGAAACATCTCCAGAATGTCATAAAGGGACAATTTGTTGCCTTTGACCCTAGATTATCAGCACTGGGGTCGACGGAATTTGCCCAATTGACCCATCCCGGTCGCTGCTTTGGCGTTGCTGGTGCCCTGGGTGCTCCAACTTATAGCCTGGGTTGGCCTTTATCTGAATATCTAAAGCAAGCCAAAAGGTGTGGAGTATCTGAGGAGGCGATGGGACGCATTTTCACTGAGGGTTCTTTTAACGCAGCACGTCTTGCCAAGCACGCTGAGGACTTCTTCTGCGTATTTAATATACTTGGACAATGTCACAGACTTTATATCTCCAGGTTTTATAGTGTAGATGTTCTGGCTGAACTATATTCTGCTGTGACTGGGATCGAAGTAACAGCAGCCGACCTTAAAGTAGCTAGCGAGCGAGCTTGGAACATATGGAAGTTACTCAATTATCGCGCTGGGTTTGACCGAAAGGACGATGAGCCGCCGGAGATATGGTTTCAACCCCTCAAGGGAGTAGATAAGGATTACGTATTAATGGATTATTTTCATAATACTGTGCTTACAAGAGAAGATGTAGAGGGACTTCTGGATGATTATTACGAAGAGCGGGGTTGGGATAAGCACACTAGTGCCCCCACGCCCACTAAACTTAGACAGCTAGGATTAGATAGCTTCGCTCGTGATGTTGAAAGCTAACTCACCTAATCCCTAAATCGGTTGGTAATAGGTAATCTCCTGTCTTTGCCAAAGTTTTTTGGTGTTATTTTTATGCCCGGGGCAGCCTGACGGCGCTTATATTCAGTTTTGTCCACCATCAGGGCTACTCGGACGACTATATCACGGTCAAATCCCCTGGCTACTATCTGGTCAACTGATAGATCGTCTTCTACGTATGCCTGTAACATGGGGTCTAACAGGTCGTATGGTGGCAGAGTATCAGTATCTTTCTGTGCCGGCCTTAATTCAGCCGATGGTTCCTTGGTTAACACGCTGATAGGGATTAGCTCTTTTCCATCTTTTTGGTTTTTGTATTGCGCTAATCTGTAAACTGTTGTCTTAGGCACATCTTTCAGGGGAATAAATCCTCCCGCCATATCTCCGTAAAGTGTAGTATACCCGACGGCTGTCTCACTTTTGTTACTGCAGGCAAGCACTAGCCAGCCGAACTTATTGGATAAAGCAAAAAGGATATTACCTCTAACTCTAGCCTGAATATTCTCCTCAGTAGCGTCAGGCTGGGTTCCCTGGAAAGGCTCGGCTAAGATCTCTAGATATGAGCTGAATGCCTTCTCTATAGGGATTACCATTAACTTCATTCCTAGATTTCTTGCTAATGCTTTAGCGTCTGCCTCACTGCCTGGCGATGAATAACGAGAGGGCATGGCGATACCGATGACATTCTCGGACCCTAAAGCATCTACTGCTATACTGGCTACCAGGCTGGAGTCAATTCCGCCGGATAGTCCAATGACGACTTTCTTAAAGCCATTTTTATGCACATAGTCCTTCGTACCGAGAACGAGCGCCTGATATATTTCCACGATCTCATCTAGTTTTTCCATTTTCCTTGCTAGCAATGGTGGCTTGGCTGTTTTAAGGCATTCCTTCGATACCTCTATCTTGGCGGCCTGTCCCAGTTCATTCTTAACCCAGGGCGCCCATTTCCTATGCCGTGGGTCTTGGAGACGTGAGCGAGACACTGACTCTACATCTAAATCTGCAATTACGAGATCTTCCTCGAATTGTTTTCCCCGGTAAATGGTCTCTCCTTTCTCATTGATGATTAAGCTGTTACCGTCAAATATGAGCTCATCTTGTCCCCCGACTAGATTATTATGGACAACAAAGGCTACATTATCAGCCGCCCTGGTGGCTAGCATTCTTTCTCTATACTGAGTTTTTCCTGCATGGTATGGAGAGGCACTTATATTAATCAAAAGTCTGGCTCCGGTATAGGCTTGCGTTGTTGCTGGTCCATTTTCATACCACATATCCTCGCAGATGGTTATACCCATAGTAATCCCATAGATGATGAATACCGTGCATTCGTTTCCAGCGTGAAAATATCTATTTTCATCAAATACACCATAGTTGGGTAAGTAAATCTTGTGGCAAACACCAGCTATTTTATTGTCGTAGATTATTGCGGCAGCGTTATATATATCGCTGTCGCTGTCAACAAATCCCACTACTATTGCTATGCCTGAGGCGTGCTTTACTATTTCGTTAAGGCTTTCATAATTTCGTATGATAAACTGTGGCTTAAGCAGCAGATCCTCAGGTGGGTAGCCTGTTATGGCTAATTCAGGAAAGGTTAATAAGTCGACGCCGAGCGATTTTGCTTTCTCAATGAATTGGATAATTTTCTTTGTATTACCACTCAAATCTCCTACAGTAGGATTAATCTGAGCCATTCCAACTCTGATAATATGCAAATAATCTCCTTTTTATCCCATCACAACTTCCAGGAAATATCTATGAAATCTTGTGTCGTCGGTGAGTTCGGGGTGAAAGGCACAAACAAGAACATTTCCCTGTCTGGCAGCAACATTTGTGCCATCTTCTAACTGAGCTAAAATGTCCACCTCTGGTCCAGCTTTGGTAATAATCGGGGCACGAATGAATATCGCTCGGAAAGGCTCTTTACCAAGAGTTGGTATTGATAGGTCGGTCTCAAAGCTGTTTATCTGCCGTCCGAAGGCATTACGTCGCACTTCGATATCGATTGCACCGATACTTTTCAGACCCATTTGAGTACTATTCTTGGATAGGAGGATCATGCCTGCGCAGGTCCCCAGTACAGGTAAGCCCTGTAAGACTAGTTCCTGTATTGTTTCTGTCAAATCATAGGTTTGCATCAACTTGGCAATGCTAGTGCTTTCACCACCAGGGATTACCAGACCATCTAATCCGTGGAGCTGTTTCTGAAGACGGATGGGGAAGGCTTCTACGCCTAGTTTCTGGAGCGCGAAAATATGTTCGGCAAAATCCCCTTGTAAGGCAAGGACACCGATCTTTTTCATTAGCACTGATGATACTCAAAACAGGCGCAAAACTCAAGTTAGAGTTCTGCGCCTGTTGTATCAGGCACATCCAAATTTAGCTAGATTCAGTTCATAATATCGGCAAATACTTCTTAAGCTCGTATTCGGTCACTTGGGTACGGTACTGATCCCATTCGATCTTTTTGTTCTCGATGAAAGCAGTAAAAACATGATCGCCAAGGGTTTTTCGCACCAGTTCACTTTTTTCCGTGAGCTGTATTGCCTCCCAAAGACTGCCAGGTAGAGTGTCTATTCCTCGCCTACTTCTCTCCTCCTCAGTCATCTCGTACACGTTCTCCTCTACGGGATCTGGCGCTTCATATTCTTTTTCAATCCCCTCCAGTCCGGCGGCCAACAACACGCTGAAGGTGAGATAGGGATTGCAGGCGGGATCGGGAGATCTGAACTCCATCCTGGTAGCTTTTTCTCTGCCTGGCATATATTCTGGAACTCTAATCAGGTCGGCTCGATTTCGCCGCGCCCATGAAAGGTACACAGGAGCCTCATATCCGGGAACCAATCGCTTGTAGGAATTGACCCATTGGTTGGTAACAGCAGTGATTTCAGGTGCGTGCTTTAGCAACCCGGCGATATAGCACTTGGCTATCTTGGAGAGATGATGCTCATCGTTCTTATCAAAGAAAGCATTGTTATCACCTTTAAACAGCGATTGGTGGACATGCATACCACTGCCATTGATGCCGAAGACCGGTTTAGGCATAAACGTAGCGTAAACTCCCTGCTGCAGGGCTATTTGCTTGACTACCAAGCGGTAAGTCATCACATTGTCGGCCATAGTCAGTGCATCAGTGTATCTCATGTCTATCTCATGCTGACTGGGAGCGACCTCATGGTGGGAGTATTCAATAGCTATACCCATCTCCTCCAGGCTGAGAACCGTTTCTCGCCGTAGGTCAGCGGCGACGTCCAAAGGAGTCATATCAAAGTAACCCCCTTCGTCTAACCCTTGGGTCCCCTTTGAATCCTGAAAGTAAAAGTACTCCAGCTCCGGCCCTACATAGAAGGTATATCCCATGTCCTTTGCCCGCTTCAGATTCCTCTTTAGAATATATCTGGGGTCACCCTCAAAAATGTTACCGCCGGGCCTCATGATGTCGCAGAACATTCTGGCTACTGCATGGTGTGTTCTGGGTCTCCAGGGGAGCAATTGGAAAGTATCGGGGTCGGGTAGGGCTACCATATCGCTCTCATCAATGCGGGCAAATCCCTGAATAGAGGAACCATCAAATCCCATACCCCGCTCAAGAGCGCCTTCCAGTTCTTCGACGGTAATGGCAAAGCTTTTCAAGATGCCCAGAATGTCGGTGAACCATAGTCTAATGAATTTTACATCTTGTTCCTTAGCCATCTTGAGGACATATTCCTTGCCTTCTTCTCTGCTTCTGTTTTCCATTTGTTAACCTCCTTTTTTTAATTTTGACTCGTTTTCATATAGCGTTTTTACCATCTTCCCCAGTCCTGATACGCACCGCATTGTCAATGGGGATGACAAATATCTTACCATCTCCCATTTCACCTGTCCTAGCGGTTGTGGCAATAGCATGTAGTATTTTAGACACGTCTTCATCCAGCACAACTACCTCGATCTTGAGCTTAGACAGAAAATCCACTCGGTATTCACCTACACGCCATTGTAACGAAAGCCCTCCTTGTCTGCCTCTGCCGCTTACTTCAGTGACCGTCATGCCAAAATAGCCACTGTCTTCAAGAACTGTTCTGACGGCGTCCAGTTTTTCTTCTCTGATAATGGCTTCTATTTTTTTCATCTCAGCCCTCCTCCGTATGCCCTTTCGCCATGTTGTGAGATATCCAAACCTACTGTTTCCTCTGTGCTACTGACTCTCAGACCGATGGTAACATCCACTACTTTCCCCAAAATCCATGTGACTCCGAAAGCAAATGCCCATACCGCAGCAACACCGGCAAGCTGTTTGGCAAGCTGCATGGCATTGCCCAAGAGCAAGCCATCGGTACCAGCCGAGTTAATAGCCAGACTGGCAAAAATACCGGTGGCTAGAGCACCCCAAGTGCCTCCCATGCCGTGAACTGCCCAAACGTCCAAGGACTCGTCGATACCCCGCTTCATTCTGAATAGTATACAATAATAGCATATCACTGCTGCTACAATGCCTATTGGTATCGCTGCCAATGGTGGCACAAAGCCGGCAGCCGGAGTAATCGCTACCAGCCCGGCAACCGCGCCGGTGACAGTACCAAGAAGACTGGGGCGACGGTGGTGCCAGCCAAGCATCATCCAAGTGAAGGCGGCAGACGCCGCCGAAATATTAGTAGCGACAAATGCGCTAGCGGCTAATCCTCCAGACGTTAGAGCGCTGCCGGCATTAAAACCAAACCAACCAAACCATAGCAATCCAGCGCCAATCGCCACCATCGGAATGTTATGGGGTTCCATAGGCTCTTTCTCCAGAAAGCCTTTACGGGGACCTAGTAGCTTGGCTAAGGCCAGGGCTGAGACGCCAGCAGCGATGTGAACAACGGTGCCGCCGGCGAAGTCGAGTGCTCCCAATCTTGCTAACCAACCACCATCACCCCAAACCCAGTGTGCCACAGGACAATATACGACGGTCAGCCATAAAACGGAAAAGACCAGGATGGCGCTGAATTTTACTCGCTCGACTACTGCCCCGGTGATTAGAGCTAAGGTGATTATGGCAAACATAGCCTGGAATATCATAAAAGCCAGATGAGGAACAGTGCTAGCGTAGATAGCGGATGGCTCCTGTCCTACCTGTCTGAGACCTACCCAATCAAGCCCACCGATGATACCTGCTTTGTCAGGACCGAAGCTCAAACTATAACCATAAAGCACCCAGATTATGCCAACTACGGCCAGGGCGGCGAAGCTCATCATCATTGTAGATAGAACGCTTTTTCTTCTTACCATGCCGCCATAGAACAGAGCTACGCCAGGTGTCATCAGCATAACCAGCGCTGACGACACTAAAATCCAGGTAGTATCAGCAGAATTGACAGGCATCTAAAACCTCCTACATTAAATATCTATAATTTAAGATGTTTATTGTTTCCAATATATTACATCCAGGTTAAATCTATGTTACAAACTCTATCATCGAGGCTGGCAAGCCTCTCCCACAAACCCTGAATTTCCATCTGTGAGATACCCTTTCCAGGGGTGATTTTCCAACTGATTAAGCAAGGGCACCGACATCAACCGGTGCCCTTGCACTAAAATATGCTGTTTGAGTTGTTATAGAGCTTCCCCGTTTGTTTCTCCGGTTCTTACCTTAATAACTCGTTCTATGGGATAGACAAAGATCTTGCCATCGCCAACTTCACCGGTTCTAGCACTGGTTATAATGACATCTACTATCCTATCAACGTCTTCGTCAGCAGCGACGATTTCCAGTTTTATTTTCTGGGGAAATTCCACCTCAAATGTTGTACCGCGGAACTGTTGTCTAAGCCCCTTCTGTATTCCATGGCCCTCGACAGAGGTCTTCGTCAATCCCGGATAACCTGCTCCCTTTAAAGCTTCCTTTACTTCGTCGAATTTCTCCACTCTGATTACTGCTTCTATCTTCTTCATTTTTATACTCCCTTACTACATATTCTAGTTGGACTAGGTCTGCTTGGTAATAAAGTCGGGGTAGGCTGGCAGTCCATGTTCTGGGATATCCAATCCCTGTAGTTCTTCTTCAGGAGATACGCGGATACCAAAAGCCTTGTCCATTAGCTTGAACATTAGATATCCTATACCGAAGGACCATGCGACGACTACTATCACGCTGATAAATTGAGCGAGTAACTGTTCACCTCCACCACCGTAGAATAGGCCTGTAGCGAATGGCGGCTCAACGGAG
>JAXHSX010000143.1:0-8467 GCA_034190625.1 Chloroflexota bacterium | reverse complement strand
CTCTCCCTTTAGCGCTTCCAGGGCTACCCTGGCTTTAAATGATGGGCTGTGTTTCCTTCGATTCTGTTTCATGTTCTGCTCCTCCTATTCTGTTTTTTTATTTTAGGAGCAAAACCCGATCTTAACAACCTGTCCAATTTTCGGGGACCACCTCAAACTTCTTTTCTCTCTTGAGGTGTTAATTGTTGATGTTTATTTTCATTGCACAAATCCATAAATTGGGGTAGCCAGATATTATTTGGGTCAGAGAAATGTTGGTATGACTCAATTTTTGCCACAATATCAGGACGTGATAGACTTAATCCAGGTATGCAGTTCTCAAGCCTGTTTGAACTATAAAAAATTGATTTAGACTGGTTCTCCCTTGCATAAGGGAAGTAGATCTTTGGTTTTGATTTTGTTTGGTCGCCATATTTATTAAACAATCCATGGGCGGTAAAGTCTAAAGCGGATCTTAAGTTTTCCATTAGATTCTTTATTTCAATTAAAAGCTCTGCTTTGATGGATTTTTCATGAAGAGATTTTTCATAAACACTTTTAATTTCATCAAACTGATTCCCTGCATGTTTTACCAATTCCTTCGCATCGTCAAAATATAACATATTTAACCTCCAGAATGTCGTCTAACATTTATATAGGCGAAACTCTTGGTCCAACTCTACTCTAACGTATTACCTGACACAGTGATAACTGTTACCGTAATAAATTCTACCATAATCATCTACCTTCCCGAGCTACCCTCAACAAATCAAGTACGTATTCCTCAATCGAAGGATCGATATTTCTTATATTCCTCAGCCCGTTCCGCCTGGCTATGTCTTCGATGGATTCTCCCAGGTTGTTGATATTCTGACCTGCCCAGAAGGTCTTCGTCCATGGTTTTCCCAGCATTTGGGACATATAGGATTCATCCAATAGTTTTTGAGCCACGAGGTAGTTCTGCCTGCGGAAATCGTCGGGGATGTACCTTTTGAGCCTGAAAGCCAGCTTATATCTTTCACATAGTTCAAGCATTTTCCTGTTGATGCGCCTGCAGTAGCTCTTCTCGGGATTATACCTGCCCTGGTAGCCCTCTTCCAGCGTATATCTGCCCTGATATAACTCCTCATACTTTTCTATTAAGTGAGGAAATTCCTGGCTTAGCCTTTTCAGAAACCATGCAGCTTGATTATCCCTCATGGTCATTCCTCCTCCGAAGAGGATAAAATCAGCCCCCGCTGCCTTGGCTCCAGATACCACATCCTCCATATTTTCATCATCGTCGGTAAGGAAGGGAATGATGGGGATAAGATTCACCCCTGCCTGTATTTCGGGGCATATTTCCTTTATCTCCTTCACCACGTTTAAGCGTTTCTCCGGAGACGGAGCCTTCGGCTCTAAAAAACTGGCTAGCTTTCTATCCAGAGTGGTAATGGTAACACCAATGGCGCACCAGCTATCTTTGGCTATTCGGGATAATATGTCCAGATCGCGTAAAATCAAAGTGGACTTAGTGGAGATAATCACGGGATAATGGTATTTCAGCAGAATCTCCAGACATTGCCGGGTATTTTTGTGTTCTGCTTCGGCGGGTTGATAGGCGTCGCATGTCCCCCCTATGGCTACTACATCAGAGAAAAGCGTTCTGGCTCGCCTGAGCCTGTTATCCAGCATGGTGCCGACATCGCTCTTTACATAGATAAGCTGGTCGAACTCAGGCTGGAGATGATACTTGTGGCTCCTCGAGTCGCAGTAGGTACAGGCAAACTCACAGCCGTTATAGGGATTTATGCTGTATCGGCACCAGAACCAGCTATCTATGAATTTATATTTATTTAAGATGGTCTTGAATTCCCTGGGAACGTATTTGATCATTTCTCCCTTCAAGAATCTCTATCCAGGGGCTGCACCTCTTGTTCAAAATAACGTTGAAAGCACCGAGGCAACTGGTGATAATCAACGGTGGCTATGACGTCTGAGAAATCTCTAGAGTTATAGGTATTCCAGAATAGAATCGCCTTTTCTTCCAAATCCTGTTTCCCCGCGTCGTCTATTAAAGCGGCAAAAGCCTTTCCCGTATATGTCGCGTCTAACTTAAGCCCCTCATTTTTCTTCATGCGGGTCACAGCCTCTATACCTTCTTTGGTGAAGTGAGCGTAACCTTGTCCCAAAAAGCCGTGTCTAATATCCATATCCCTCTCGGAGAACTCAATTTCAGGAAAGGATGGGTCCATCGAGTGAAGTAAAGAGTTGGTTTCGTGGAAGAGTTTGACCATTTTTCGCTCATTAGCGAACTTGTTACCTATTACCCGTACAGAGATTACTCGACTTTTAAAGCCCGCAACCTTGAGCCCAAGTGTCAGCCCCACCGCAGTGCCCATGGTACCCAGGGGAACATAAATACGGTCAGGCTCAGGCATTTTGCCTTCCGTGACCTGTTCTCTTAGCTCAAATGCTGCGTTGACAAAACCGGTTACCCCAAGGGGCGAAGATCCACCGGCGGGAATAGTCTGGGGAAAGTGCCCATGTTTTAGTTTATGCCGCAGCAGTTGATAAGCGGTTCCCATGGCAAGGAATCGCACATTCCGACGTTGATGAAGTTCCGCCCCGCAATAATGACTCATAAGGAGATTACGTCGGACATAGTGGGCATTAGGCTGGGGCATCAGCATGGAGATACTCTTCAATCCTACCTGTTGGGCATAAATGGCTGTAGCCAGGGCATGGTTGGACCCTGCAAAGCCAAAAGCCAGAACCTCTTTTGTCCCGGTGCGCAGAGCACGACCCAAAAGAAACTCCAGCTTTCGCACTTTGTTGCCTCCATAGACCTTGCCACTCAAATCATCCCGTTTTATATAAAGGTGTCCTAAACCTATGTCACCACCTAGTCGGCCGAGTCTCTCTACGGGAGTTGGAAATTCACCCAAAGACACATAAGGGAGCTTGTCTCCAAGTAGGGGGTAATGCTCAAACAACGGAATCATTCTTGATGACCTCTCCTTTCTCCGTTCTTATACTCATCCCTTGGAGCTAATTACTTTATCTTTGATTTAATTTCATGTTGTTGATCATAACAGTGCATGCATGGATACTATGGTAGTGGAGGCTAATTCCCACTGTCTTAGTTAGTGTACAATTTCGTTAATAAGCTATATTACCCTAATGTGTTGGAGAGAAGGATTAAAAACGGCGTCCGGATATAGCTCAAAGCTCTGTGCAAATTACAGTTATCCATGAGACTAGATAAGTTATAACGGTCTCTACTTTCCGCAGCAATGTTTATATTTCTTTCCTGAACCGCAGGGGCAAGGGTCATTACGCCCTACTTTTCTGCCTGCTATCACTGCTTGCTTATGCTGGGGTGGCTTCTCGGATACGCTGACATGATATATTGCGTGGACAACATCATGCTGAATACTGGCTAGAAGAGCTTCAAATAAGGCATGCCCTTCCTTTTTGTAAACTACCAATGGATTTCGTTGTCCGATAGCTTGCAGACCGATCCCTTGACGCAATCGCTCCAGAGAGGTGAGATGTTCCATCCATAAAGTATCAATGACTCTGAGCATTACGAGACGCTCCAGTAATCTCACATTCTCCGCACCTATCTCCTGCTCACGTTTATCGTAAAGTTCCACAGCATAATCGCTTAATTTCTCCTCGATTTGCCTGCTATTAAGTCCAGAAAGCCCGTTGCTTTTAAATTCGGGCGATAGCGGAAATATTAAAGATACATCTTCGAGCAAGCCTGCTGTATCCAGCTTATTTTCAAAATGATCGAAGTGGGAGTCCAGCATATTCTGGGTTTCATCTTGTATCATAGACATTATATTCGTCTTTAGGTCAGCGCCACTCAAGATTTTCTTTCTCTCAGCATAAATTACTTCACGGTGTTTATTAACGACATCGTCATATTCCAGTAAGTGCTTACGCATGTCAAAGTGGTAGCCTTCGATCTGGACCTGAGCATTAGTTATTGCTTTGCTCACCAACGGGTGCTCGATAGGTGTGGTATCGTCCATCCCAGCCCACTGCATTAGCCCTTTGATGCGATCGCCGCCAAAACGATGGACCACTTCATCTTCCAAAGAAGCATAGAAGCGAGAGCTGCCAGGGTCTCCTTGCCTTCCTGATCTACCTCGAAGCTGGTTACCGATACGTCTGGCTTCATAGTGTTCGGTGCCAATGACATGTAAGCCACCAACTGCAACTACCTTATCATGCTCTTCAAGCCACTCGTTGGGATCACGTCCCTCTGGATTGCCGCCCAGTATGATATCCACCCCCCGCCCTGCCATCTGCGTAGCTATAGTAACTGCTCCAAGATGCCCTGCCTGGGCAATTATCTCTGCCTCCTTTTCATGATTCTTGGCATTTAGCACTTGATGACGTATGCCTTTCTTAGTTAGTAAATCACTTAGAAGCTCCGATTTCTCAATGGAGGTTGTGCCGACGAGGACCGGGCCTCTTTGATTATGCCATTGTTCTACCTCCCTGACCACAGCCTTAAACTTCGCCTCCTCATCCTTATAAACTTGGTCGGAATGTTCGATGCGAATTAATGGTTTGTTCGTGGGTATGCTAACAACTTCCAATTTATAGGTCTTATAAAGCTCCTCAGCTTGGGTAACAGCAGTTCCCGTCATACCTGCTAGTTTCTGGTACAAGCGGAAGTAATTCTGGAAGGTGATGGTAGCCAGGGTAACGCTTTCTTGTTGTATTTTTACCCGCTCCTTAGCTTCTAGAGCCTGATGTAAGCCTTCAGAAAATCGGCGACCGAACATCAATCTACCTGTGAATTCATCAACGATTATGACCTGCCCATTCTTGACCACATAATCGTGGTCCCTCTTAAACAAAGCGTGAGCTTTAAGCGCGCTGTCCAAATATTGAGTTAGAGAGTAATTGCCAGGGTCGTATAAACTAGCTCCCTTGAGCAACCCCGCTTTTCTCAGCATCTTTTCGATCTTTGTAATTCCGGTATCGGTAATCTCTTTAATGGTGTGTGTCCTTTCATCAATAATGTAATCCTCATCTTTAACGAAATGGGAGACAAGCTGGGCGAAAGTATGGTATTTCTGTGTCGCTTCTTCAGCGGTTCCACTAATGATTAACGGAGTGCGAGCCTCATCGATGAGGATATTGTCAACCTCATCTACTATTGCGTAGTTAAGGATACGTTGTACGCATTGGGATAAATCCAAGACCATGTTGTCTCTCAAGTAATCAAAACCGAACTCGTTATTGGTGCCGTAGGTAATATCTGCCTCGTAAGCCTGACGGCGGGTGATGGGGCGGAGGTGTTTCCATTTTGAATCCCCGGAGTCGTAGTTTCTATCATATATGTAGGAACCGGCTGCTTGATCTATAGATTGCTGTGCGTTAATACACGCTACACTAATTCCCAAAACGTTGTAGATATGTCCCATCCAGTGGCAGTCACGTTTAGCCAGATAATCGTTGACGGTGACCAGATGACAACCTTCTCCGGTAAGGGCATTGAGATAAAGCGGCAAAGTAGCTACAAGAGTCTTTCCTTCACCAGTTTTCATCTCGGCTATCTTGCCCTGGTGGAGGACTAGTCCACCTATTAACTGGACATCAAAATGTCTCTGGCGTAAAGTTCGTTTAGCTGCTTCTCTAACAGCAGCGTAAGCCTCGGGCAGAATCTCATCTAGGCTTTCATTCTCTTGCAAGCGGGACTTGAACTCATCGGTTTTGGCATGCAACTCAGCGTCGGTTAATTGCTCAAATTCGGGCTCAAGCGAGTTTATCCGCTCAACCGTGGGTTGAAAGCGTTTTAGCTCCTTTTCGTTGGAATCAAATAGACCGCTAAACAATTTGAACATACTGTTTTCACCTTATCTAATCTCTTCCTGCTTTATTACTCAAACATTGCTCCTATAGACAATCCAGTATGAATTCTGTGTATAGCCTCGCCCAGAAGTGAAGCAACTGGTAGGACGGTAATTTTATCTAATTTCTTACTGCCACTCACTGGTATTGTGTCGGTGACTACGACTTCATCCACTGGACTTCGGGCTATTCTCTCAATAGCAGCTTCTGAAAGTACAGGGTGAGTGCAACAAGCACAAACTGCAGTAGCCCCATGCTCTAATAAAGTATCTACTACGCCAATCAGAGAACCAGCAGTATCAATTTCATCATCAACAGTCAGAGCATGCTTTCCCTCTACGTCGCCAATAATATTGAGTGTTTCAGGAGCATCGTTGTTTCCCAGACGCCTCTTTTCGATAATAGCTAGGGGAGCAGATAGCTTAGCGGCGAAATCGCGTGCTCGCTTGGATATGCCGATATCGGTGGCTACCACTACAAGATTATCAATAGCTTGCTCCAGGAAATAGCGGTTCAAGATAGGAAGGGCGGTTAGCTCATCAACAGGTATATTGAAAAAACCTTGTATCTGAGGTGCGTGGAGATCCATGGTGAGTAGTCTATTAGCTCCGGCTGTAGTGAGCAGATCGGCTACTAAGCGAGCTGTAATGGGCACTCGCGGCTGATCTTTTTTATCGGTTCTACCATAGCCGTAGTAGGGGACAACAGCGGTTATTCTTCCTGCCGAAGCTCGCTTAAAAGCATCAATCATTATTAGCAGCTCCACTAGGCTTTTGTTAACTGGAGAGCAAACAGGTTGGATAACGAATACGTCTCGCTGTCGAACGTTTTCCATAATACGGGCAAAAATATTTTCATTAGAAAATTCAAAAACCTCGGCTTTGCCTAAAGGTATACCTAAATAGTCGCACACGGCTTGGGCTAGAGTCGGATGAGCATTGCCAGTAAACACTTTCAATTCATCCATTATCGTCTCCTTTGTATACGCAGATGCTAATATTATAGCATGAAATTGCAACCTCTTATCGCAGTGGTAGCTTAGGGGTACGATGGTTGTCTTTTAGTTTAGCCTTGCATAAGGTATCTCCATTATAAAACTGCAAGCTATAACTATAAAAGGCAACTATATTATTCCTGGGATGGGGAAATGCTGACACATTTCCTTTACTTCTTGGCGGAGCTGACTCAGGACGTATTCGTCTCTGAGGTGGGAAACTGTTTTAGCAATGATAGAGGCAACATGTTTTATCTCTTCTATATCAAAACCCCTGGAGGTTACTGCTGGTGTACCTAATCTAATGCCGCTGGCAAGACGCGGTGGCTTAGGGTCGAAGGGGATAGTGTTTCTGTTGACTAGAATTCCAACTGTTTCTAGAGCTTCCTCAGCTTCTTTACCACTTATTCCTATAGAGGAGAGGTCAATAAGAACTATGTGATTATCTGTGCCTCCAGAGACAATACGCATTCCATAATCCTGTAACTCAGAGGCTAGAACCTGAGCATTTCTTAACGTGGATTGCTGGTAACCAACAAATTCTGGCTGTATAGCCTCGTGGAAACACACAGCCTTAGCGGCGATAATATGCATCAGAGGGCCACCTTGTGTGCCGGGAAAAACCACTGCGTCAATTGTTGAAGCTAAATCCTTATTACACAAAATAAAACCGCCTCGGGGACCGCGTAATGTTTTCTGCGTAGTAGAGGTAACTATCTGGGCGTAGGGAATGGGGGAGGGATGAAGACCAACAGCCACTATGCCGGCGATGTGAGCTATGTCAGCCAACAGCTTGGCACCTACCTTATTAGCTATATAGCTAAAACGCTCAAAATCAATGGTGCGGGGATAGGCACTCGATCCAGTAACGATGAGTTTAGGCTTGTATTTCAGAGCCAGGCTTTCTATCTCCTCATAGTCAAGCATTTCAGTCTTGGCACTGACTCCATAGGGGATGAAGTTATACCACTTTCCAGAAAAATTGACCTCTAAGCCGTGAGTGAGATGCCCGCCGTGGCTGAGGCTCAAGCTCATAACAGTATCGCCGTGTTCCAGTATAGCGGAGTAAACTGCCATATTAGCTTGGCTCCCGCTGTGAGGTTGGACATTAGCATGCTCAGCCTTGAACAATTTTTTAGCCCTCTCTATGGCTAAAGTTTCAATTGCATCTACATAAGTGCAACCACCATAATAACGATGCCCGGGATATCCTTCAGCATATTTATCAGTCATGAGGCAACTTTGCGCTTCGAGGACAGAAAGATGGATATGATTCTCTGAAGCAATAAGGTTTATGGTGTTTGCCTGTCTTTGTGTTTCAAGTTGAATAATCCGGGCTATTTCACTATCGCATTGTGCCAGCCGAGGTGTTTTGTATACTTTCACATCCTCAATATAATATTATTTTTTCTACCTAGTAGTCAATAAAAAGGCAACGCGAAATATTCATGTCAGTAATATAATTAATTAAGTTTTTACGGTACTCATTCCAAGTGTTTGTATTAGATGATTCAATTGGTTCTACGTCAATAAGTGTGAAAAATTGACCTCGCAGCCCGGGTTAGTTGCCAATATCCTCATCCGGAAGTTATTCATGTTGCGGTAGCCATAAGCCATCCTCTTTATAGTTTTGATTCT
>JAXHSX010000142.1:0-5833 GCA_034190625.1 Chloroflexota bacterium | reverse complement strand
TGAGAAGATCGCGAACGGAATCTTGGTATAACCTTTGTAGATTCCCGTCTAATAAAGCCCACCTGGAACCCAACTGAAGCTGACCAGGAAGGTCAAATATTTGTATACCCGTGTTTATAACGCGCTGTTCTAGTTCACTGACGAACACTTTAAGCATAGCTGCCTCATAATTAGGCACTTTTCCTTGATCCAGCATCCATGGAACCCTTAAGGCAAATAATCTAGCTACCTCTAGCTCGATGGCAAGCTCACTTAACTTTTGATTGATAACAGAGTCGCTATTCTTTCCACTTTTCTTGGTATAATCCACGATATCATTGAATAGTTTTGACAAGCTACTTACAGTGTAGATTCTTTCATAGTCCAGTGCTTCAAGAATGTAGTAAAAACCGCGATTTTTTTCGCCAACCATGCATTCTTTGGAGACCTTGACATTGTCGTAATGTACTTCGTTTGTCCTTAAACCACCCATTATCCAAATAGGGAGTATGCTTATTCCTGGTGTTTTCATATCAACCACGAATAGTGAAATTCCTCTGTGCTTCGGCTTAATCGTTTCGGTCCGGGCACCGAGCCAATGATATTGAGCATAGTGACAGGCAGTATTAAATAATTTACCGCCATTTATAATGAAATGATCTCCCTTATCCTCGGCTCTGATGCTCAAATTAGCTAGATCAGAGCCGGCGTCAGGTTCAGTATAGCCAAGAGCAAACTCTATCTCCCCATGAGCTATTCTCGGTAAATATTCTTCCTTTTGTGCTTCGTTTCCATACCGTAAAATAACAGGGCCAGCCATTCCTGCACCTACTACGGCACGTAGCCCAGTAAAATAATCCAGCTCCTCCATGAATATATAGCGGTAGATGTCAGAAAGCTCCAATCCACCATACTTTTTTGGCCATGTTGGGGCAAGCCATCCCTTAGAGCCAGTCTTACGAAGCATGTCCCAAGTATAAGGGCCGAAGCCCAGCCCAGACTCCGTTTCCTTTCTCATGCCATCCGTGGCTTCATCCTTTTCAAGGAATTGGTGTATCTCTTGTCTAAACTGCTCTTCTGCTGGCGAAAGTCTAAAATCCATCTTTACCCTCCAAAAAACTTATGGTTTCCTCAGCTTCTTATTCGTGAGCTGGAAAGGTCTTTTACTTTGCTGAATAGGACTATACCCTGATTCTGTATTTATTGTCAAATCTTAATGGCTAATATTTGACCCTGTTTCATAAAGATAATAGAATGCTGCTAACAATGGAATCCAATAATGATACTAAAGGCTTGGAACTTTGAAGCAAAAATAATAAGTTTTAACGATTAAGCAACCCCATAATAAATGAACTACACCACAAATTGAAGAGGAGGTGCTAGTTTGGCTGATATTGATAGGATTGCTGAGAGAAAAGAAGAGTGGCAGGAGAAAAATGAGATAGGTGTTTCATCCAAGTCACCCACTATCAAGACTGACCTAGGCATAGAGGTAGATGCAGTCTATACGCCCGCGGATATCAGGGATGAGGATTATCTTAAAGACCTTGGCTTTCCTGGGGAATATCCTTTTACCAGAGGCCCTTACCCTGAGATGTCACGGCACAAGCCATGGCGCTATAGTGTATTCACTGGATTTGATACTCCCGAAGAAACTAATAAGAGGTGGAAATTTCTATATGAGGCGGGGCAGCCTTCCTTTAGTATTGTTTACGACTTGCCCAGCCACATGGGATTTGACCCTGATGATTCCATAAGCGAAGCGGAAGTGGGTAAAGTTGGTATTCCAATCTGCAACGTTGATGATATTGAGACATTGTTTAAAGATTTGCCCATGGGAAAATATCCCTTTTACGGAAACATGGAAACCCTGGCAGCAATGATTGTGGCAATGTATATTGCTGCAGGCAAGAAAAGGGGAATCGCCGAGGCTGACCTGCCAGGCAGCATTTCTAACGATCCTCTAACTACAACGGCATCGAAGAGTACGGTAGTTTTCCCCGTGAGACATAGCTTCCGATTGGCTTGTGACCTTATAGAGTATGCTTGCAAGTATATGCCCCGTTTCTACCCTCTTCAGGTAAAAGGAGTGAATATAGCCGAAGGTGGATGTAGTATAGCGCAAGAGGCAGGCTTTGTTCTTTCCAATGCATGCTGCTACATTGACGAATGTCTAAGGAGAGGTGTGGATATAGACAATGTGGCGCCAAGGATTACTGCCTTTTTTGCAACTACACCACATCTTTTTGAAGAAGTGGCCAAGTATCGTGCTTTCCGAAGAATATGGGCAAGATTAATGAAAGAGAAATACGAAGCCAAGACTAATTCCGCCATGGCATTTAAGTTTACTGCTATTGCTTGTCCCCTATGGCTCCAATTTGAAGAGCCTGAACTCAATCTTGTAAGGGCAGCAATCATGGGCTTGGCTGAAGCCTTAGGTGGAGCTCAAGCAACACCTCATCCCGGTCATGATGAGGTTTATGCTATTCCTACTGAAAGAAGTCAGAACTTAGCTCTGGGCACACAGCAAATTCTGGCAGAGGAAACTAACATCACTAAAACAGTAGACCCTCTTGGAGGCTCATATTATGTGGAGTGGTTAACCGACCAGATGGAGAAAAAGACAATCGAGGTGATGAATGATGTGGAGGCTCATGGCGGTGTCATTACTTCCCTGGAATCGGGATATATTAAGAGGGAGATTATGAACTTTTACGCTCAGGTGGATAAGGATATCGAGAGTGGCCAAAGGGTAATCGTAAGGCGGAACAAGTACCGAGTAAAGGATGAAAAAGACCCTAGACAAATGCTGACACTGCATACTCCGAACGAAGAGGCAGTAGGAAGATATATAGAGCGAGTGAAGAGATTGAAGAGGGAAAGAGATAACTCCCAGGTCGAAAGTTGTCTTGTTCGATTGGAGGAAGCGGCAAAAGGAGAAGATAATTTAATGCCCTACTTGATCGAAAGTGCTGAAGCTTATGCTACTCTAGGGGAAATGACTAAAGCGCTGAAGAAGGTTTTTGGCGAATTTAAGGCCCAAGCAATTATCCCGGTTATATAAGTGGGCGAGTTTATTTATGCGGAAGGAGGTCAGGTCGTAACTAATGACTGGAAGGATAAGAGTACTTATAGCTAAGCCCGGCCTGGATGGGCATGAACTGGGGGCAATCGTTGTAGCCAAAGGATTGCGCGATGCTGGCATGGAAGTAGTATATACTGGACTACATCAGACTTCAGAGCAGATTGTGGCTAGTGCTATTCAGGAGGATGTGGATGTTATTGGCACCAGCATTTATTCTGGGGCTTATTTAGTTCTAATGAACCAAATAAGTAAACTCATCAAGGAGAAAGTACCTGTTGACAAGAAGTTTTTACTAATAGTAGGTGGGCCAATTCCGCCTGCAGATGTACCTAAGTTAAAGGAAATAGGGGTTGATGAAGTTTTCTCGAGCCACTCCAAGATCGAGGAGATAGTACAATTCATAAAAAGTCATGCTCCGTCCAAAACTGTCCTTTGAACGGAAAAAACAAGGTTAATTATACTCTCCTTCTGAAACTCTAGGGTAAAAATAATTGACATAATACTCTTCGACTCTGAAAAAAGCGGTCTCTATAAATGGAAAGTATTAGTAAATATTCTCACTATCATTTAACCCCAGACCTATTTTCTACTATGAAAAGTCTGATGAACTTCCTTCAAATGTCTGTTAGTAACATGGGTATAAACTTGAGTTGTCCTGATGCTTTCATGGCCTAGCATTTCTTGAACAGAGCGAAGATCGGCTCCCTCTATCAACAAGTCTGTGGCGAAAGAATGTCTCAAGGTATGAGGGTTTACTTTGATTGGTAAGCCACATCTTTTTGCATATTTGTTAACAATTATCTGGATAGACCTTGCCGTCAACCTCATTTTTTCACCATTCTTTTCGGTATCCACTTTACCGCTGTAACGAATAAATAACGGCTTAAAATAATCATGACGCGACTCCAAGTATCGCTTGATCCATTGTTCAGCCGTATCTGATAAAAAAACTACTCGTATTTTATTTCCCTTACCTCTGACACCAAATTCGTTGCGCTTAAGGTCTATCTGGTCACGATTTAACCCTACTAACTCTGATACTCTTAGTCCTGTACTGAACAAGGTTTCTAAAATAGCTTTATCCCTTAATCCTATCTTATTTGATATCTGCGGACTGTTCAATAGCCTTTCCATCTGATCCGAGTTTAAAAAAACAACGGAAGGAGAGCCTTGTTTCGGGAGTTCTATCTTGTCAGGAGACAAGGTAGATATGTCACGCTGTACTAAAAGATAACGTAGAAAAGATCTAAGTGCAATTATATGGTAGCTTTGAGAGATACGTTTTAGCTGTACGCCATTCCGATTTCGAAAGTGCGCCAAATATAACCTGTACCTTCTAACAAGCTCCAGGTCTATCTCTGCAGGTTTGTCGGTAGAAGAATTCTCAATGAGCCAGTTGTAGAAGCGATTCAAATAATGTTTGTAGGCACGGATAGTAAGAGAAGAATGTTCCTTTTCGATTTCAAGGTATTCTAAGAAGTCAGTGATTAATAAGTCTAGGGTCATGTTTCGATTTGATGTCCTATTTTAATCTTACTTCAATACGCATAAGTAACATTGTGCGAACCAGTAATGTTAATACTTTTACGTCTTTTCGACAATTGCATGCCGCCGACTTGTCGACGACAATAATCTGTTGCTTAGTATTTGTCCTTTGTCTAATGCTTTAGCTTCTCCTTCAAGGAACATATCTTGGCCTCAATGTTGTGATGTTTATCTCGTCGATCATCAATTTTAATTGAAGTTAAAACTCTCGCAACCCCATCGCCAAAAGCCTCTTCATGCATTTTTTTTGCCACTCTTATAATGTTATCCAGGTTGCCTTCTACAATTGTTCCCATTGCAGTTAATTCATATTTTACATTTTTCTCACACTGCAAGACTTTGATCGCCGCAGCCACATGCCTACTCACAGAAGGATTTTTTGTCCCAATAGGTATAATGCTTATCTCCGCTATTGCCATTTTCGCCTCAAAAGTTGCCAGTCAAATTGTAGCACAACCATCTTACAGCTTGCTCGAAGAATTAAGTGGGTTTCTTTCTTGCTAGGTTTAAAAAATGTTATGTCAACTATAATCCTAAAGGCTATAAAAATATACTAAATAAACAACAGATTTCAGACCTTTCCCTAACTTGTCAATTCAGACATGGCTTATTATAATTTATATCAATCTTAAGGCAGGCGTGCTAATTCTGTCATAATTGTTACCTAGTGAACAATGCTTGTTTCAAGGTGGAATAGGATAGAGACAAGGTGAATTTTGGAAGCGATTATATTGGCTGGTGGTGAAGGTATACGGCTGCGACCACTGACTCACAATCTCCCTAAGCCAATGTTGCCAGTACTAAATCGCCCTTTCGTGGAACACACCACCGCTTATCTCCAAAAAAACCAAATAGGAAATATCGTCCTGGCCACAAGTTACCTTTCCGAAGCTATACAGGAGTATTTTGGTCAAGGGGCAAGCCAGGATGTGAAATTAAGTTATGCATTAGAAGATAAGCCACTGGGTACCGCTGGAGCAGTAAAAAACACAGAACATCATCTTTCTGACGCTTTTTTTGTCCTTAATGGCGATATCTTCACAGACCTGGACCTTGCTAGTATGCTCGCTTTCCACCGGGAAAAAGGAGCTAAAGTTACCATTGCTTTGACTTGGGTGGATAATCCCTGTGCCTATGGCGTAGTTGAGAGCGAGGGCGATGGCAGGATAACATGTTTTATTGAGAAACCAAGTCACAACTATATAACCACTAACTGGATTAACG
>JAXHSX010000141.1:0-4928 GCA_034190625.1 Chloroflexota bacterium | reverse complement strand
GGACCTAACGGTAGGATTTACAAGCGCACTGCTCTCATGGAGGAAGTGGTACCCCAGATTTTCACAAAGATAAAAGAAGCAGCGGCGGATGTGCTTTTTCTCACTCCTGCTTGTGTACTGGATCACCAGACAACAGGACTCTTTGCCCGAGTAATTGAGCAAATGGGAATTCCGACTATTTATGTAGGTGTAGCGAGGGATATCATGCTACAAGTGAAAACACCTAGGGCAGTATTTTTGAACTTTCCCTTCGGGCACAATCTAGGTAAAGTATTCAACCGTGAGCTTCAGATGAATATTATTAAGGATAGCTTCAAAGTGTTAGAGACTGCGAAAGAGTCCGGTACAGTTGTTGATCTCCCTTATGATTGGGGAGACCAATTTGAATATATACCAGGCGCTTACCGCGAGAGAAAAATGATTGAGTCTGTGAACGATTAAGGTGAGGTCTCAAACTTGGGCTAAAAATAAACTCCTTTCCCCGTACCACGAAACTCTTTTGGAGGTAGCCTGTTTTCCATAGGCCATATTCTCTTTTCTCTTGAAGGAAGAATTACGGTTGAGTGTCCTGGTATAGTATCTTCTCCCCTCTGATTTATGCCGTGAGTTTCGATATCCACACAACACTCGCCATTTTCGTCAACATATTTATTAGTGACATTGCCGCGAAACCACACCGCATCTGAATGGTACACAAATTTGCGATATTCAGCGTAACACCTCTTAAGCCAGCCTTCATCACCCATCCAGTTGGTAAGGAGATTAACTAGCCAACAATGTCTCTGAACTCCCACATCGTAGGCATAAAGAGCACCAACACCTCGAGCCGCAGCAACAGAATAATGCACGCTGTAAACTGGCTCCCAGGCATGAGTTACCGGATCACGAAATGCCCATGCTGGATGACTCTTATATGCTTTGAGTTGTGCACTATGAGCAGCCAATTGTACAGGGGCAGCCCCAACACAGTAAGCAACTATGTCTGTCATACCAAACGGACCTTTGACCACTGGCGTGAGTCCATCGCCAACCTGGACATCTTCCCAGTATCTTACCTTCGACCCTCTTATCTCTTCGGCCAATACATCTTGATCAACTTTCTCTAGTTCCTCTTCAACCCAGGGATGAGGTATTTTGATATAGTCGTACTTTCCCTCGCCTTTTTCCGATTTCCCCTTTGCTGTCTGTCTCTCGTACCTTACCAGCATGCAATGTCCCCGGCTCACCAACTCACCTCGCTGATTCCAATATTCAAACCTCTGATATTCAAATGCTGTCCTTCCGGCAAACTTGCTGGTCTTTACATCATAGCCAACAAAGTAGCACTTCGGCGTGATTTTATCGTTGACGTATATTGGTTTGAGGAACTCCCAGTTTGATGCAGAGTGATCAGCATGTATTCCTGGTAGACCTTGTAGCACCCAATGTGGGAAAACACTTGCCGTCCACGATGGGGAAGCTATGAGCGATCCATACCTAGTTTTGCTAGCATACTCAGGATCGTGATACAGGGGATTGGTATCACCCACTCCTTTGGCAAAATTTCTTATCGCTTCATAGGAAACTGTCTGATTAAAAATATTTCCAATACGTAGCTCGAGCCCAATTCTTTGTTCCCAATTTGTCAAGGCTTCGGCTGTAAGAGCACTCTCAGCTAACTGTGCTGCTTCTATCTTGCTTTCTTCTGACATTGATAACCTCCATTCTTTGTACTAGCTAGAACTTTTAGCTACTTTTTTATTTAAAATGTACGTATACCGGGGAGGAAATTTTCTTCCTCTTCAAAGTAAGCAGCAAGCACCTTACCACACCGTGAACATTTCCGCTCTACTATGTGCCCATTATCACTATTAGAGCGACTTATACCAGGCATTGTCGTTTCCCCGCACCAAGGGCATTTTACCTCTTTGTCCATAGTAATAATATTCCTCCTTTTTGAAAATTCTCAGTTGCATTATTCCCGAGCAAGAGTTCTCTGTCACTATACGGAATCTTCTGGATATTGGTAAACCTCAAATCGCTTAATGAGCTTGGTTTGTGACTCTGGTGCATCTCTTTTTAACACCTCAATAAATTTCTCCTCCGATCTTATATCCGTATAAAAAGAGATAACTACCTTTGGATGAGCCAGATTAGCTATTTGAGCAGCGTTTACCAGAGACGCTCCTACGTATAACAGAACATCAGGTTTAAATTTATTCGCGATTTCTACCATCTCAGGGAAAGCTTCGCTGTCGCTAGGATGATAAACATTAATTCCACTTTGAGTGGATATTATGAAGGACAGAGGCTCATTAGCTGGATGGTCACAGCGCGAGGCATGCAATTCAATGTCCTTAATGACAACATAATCACCTACTCTTAAGGTTTTAATATTATCGTGTGGGAGATTCGCAGCCACAAAGGGAGTAGTCAAGATCGGGGCTTTTGTTTTCCGCTGCAATTCCTTTACCAACTTAGGGTCGAAATGATCAATATGCTCGTGAGTAATTATAATAGCGTCAGCCCGAATGCATTCTTCCAGACGCACTTTTACCGGGTCGAAAATCAGTATCGCTCTTGGGGTCTTAATTATGACACCAGAGTATGAGTTGAACCACGATAGAGCTAAATTTGTCGGGGGTACATTAAACTCGAAAATCTCCTCATAGCCCACAACCTACTCAGTCTCCATATAGCGATCGTCACGTGTATGAAAAGCCGTTTTTGTTCCTTTATCTCGTCTATCTTTAACAAAAGCCCATTCTCCTGGCTCATATCGCAAGTTAGTAAACATGGTATGAGTCAAATATCCTTGAAGCCATCCCGAGTTCATACCAATGATATCTAACAGCATGTGGTTAGAAGCCTTGCCAATAGCGATACCGTCTTTAGGAAGTAGAGTAATTTGCTTGGCTATCTTTTTAACCTCTTCATCCAACTTGTCCGGGGGTACAACCTTGGTAGCCCATCCAATTCTCTCCGCCTCTATCCCATTCATAGCTTCCCCTGTCAAACACATCCATCTTGCCTTTTTATATCCCACAGTCTGGAATAAGGGAACTAAATTAATACCACTGCCAGCAAATCCCAATCGTTGTTCAGCATGTGATATATGAGCATCCTCACTAACGATAGCTATGTCACACATCTCTGCAATTGCCGCTCCTTCTCCGATGCAATATCCATGCACTTGGGCTATAGTCACTTTCGGATGCAACAATAGTTTCTGATGCACCTCCAGCCAGCGCTTATCTGTAAGAAGTCTAGCTCTTTGGCTAGGGCGTCTCTTACCCGGCTCTTTATCCCATTCCTCATACACCTTATAAATCCTCTCAAGATCATGACCAGCGCAGAAAGAACGCCCAGCAGCTTTTATTATTAAGGCTTTAATTCCATCATCGCTTGATGCTTCGTCCAGAGCTGAACTAAAGTCATCCAGTAGCCCGCCATCACCAGGAAAGTCCATTACATTTAACTTGCCTGGACGATTTAGTATAATTGTGGCGATTTCCCCGTCCTTTTCGAAAATAACATATTTGTAATCCATATCGTTCACTCTCCTTAACTCTCTTTAACTATAGCCCGATATTCATGGCGACAACGTTCCTGTGGAAATCACCATTGCCCCAGGCTAGTTCCATTGCCTTTGCTCTTCTAAAATAAAGCTGCATGTCATGATCTACTGATATCCCTATGCCACCGTGCACCCTGACAGCCTCAAGACAAACTCTTCTTGAAGCGTCGCTTGTCCATGCTTTTGCCATTGAGATCTCTTTGGTTGCCGGCAGATTTTGACTTAACCTCCAAGCCGCCTCATAAATTAAAAACCTAGCACCATCAATATCTGTGAGCATATCGGCACATTTATGCTGAATAGCTTGAAAGCTACCTATGGGTCTTTCAAACTGCACTCTCTGTTTAGCATAGCTAACGGCTGCCTCTAAGGCATATTCTAATCCTCCCAATATCAAGGCACAATTAGCTAAAGCAGCTAATTCACCTATTTTCTGTACAATTTCCCGTCCTTTCCCTGGCTCTCCTAGGATGCCTGCTGCCGGTACTACTACATTGTCCAGAATAACCTCACATTGTTTATCCGAAGCCATGGTCTTAAGCAGATTGCACTGTATTCCTTGGCTCTCAGCGTTGATCAGAAATAGGCTTTCTCCTTTGTCATCAGTGGACAGACATAAAAACCAATCAGCTATATGGGCATCAGGAACGAATAGTTTCAAGCCATTTATTGCATAATTATCGCCATTTTGGATAGCTTTGGTTATTACGTTAGTTTCGCCAAATTGTGTCTCGGGTTCAGTTACCGCTAAAGTCATGATTAACTTGCCTTGAGCTATAGGCAAAAGGAGACTTTTTTTCTGTTCTTCAGTTCCGTAATGAAGTAGGGGTAAGCCACAATAAACCACAGTGGGCACGAACGGCCCGGGTAATAAAGCTCTCCCCATCTCCTCAAGCAAGATAGTTAAACTCAACATGTCATTCCCCATCCCATCATATTCCTCAGGAAAGATTAATCCCATCCACCCTAACTCTGCCATTTTATTCCATAATTCGGCCGAATAGCCCTTTTCATCCTGTTCCATTTCTCGGACAAATTTCTTGGAACATTCCTGCTCTAGGAACTCTCGGGCTGATTTTCGCAGCATCTCCTGCTCTTCAGAAAGGCTAAAATCCATATAAACCTCCTATAAAGAATTGCTTTTTCCGATACAGACGTTCAATAGCGAGGAAGTCCTAACCCTCTCTGGGCTACAATGTTTCTCATTACTTCCGAGGTGCCTCTGGTGAGAAGATCGCGAACGGAATCTTGGTATAACCTTTGTAGATTCCCGTCTAATAAAGCCCACCTGGAACCCAACTGAAGCTGACCAGGAAGGTCAAATATTTGTATACCCGTGTTTATAAGGCGCTGTTCTAGTTCACTGACAAAC
>JAXHSX010000140.1:0-5703 GCA_034190625.1 Chloroflexota bacterium | reverse complement strand
ATGGAGGAAATACTCCAATATTAATCTTTAGTCACCAATTAAGGAGGCAAGATGGATTTCAGCTTTACTGAAGAGCAAAGGAAATTTAGAGAGGAGATTCGTGCTTTTTTAGAGCAAGAAATAAAGCAGGGATCCTGGGAACCAGTTTGTGATGCCTGGATACAGAGTTATAATCCTGAATTCACCAAGCGAGTAGCGCAGAAGGGTTGGATCGGTTTAACCTGGCCTAAAGAATATGGTGGGCAGGGACGTAACTATATAGATCGGCTTGTTCTTACCGAGGAGATGCTACGGTATGGAGCACCTACCGCCTGTCACTGGTTTGCCGATCGCCAGATAGGAGGATCTATACTCAGCCACGGCACTGAGGAACAAAAGAGGGAATTTTTACCTAAGATTGTCAGGGGAGAGGCTTATTTTGGTTTGGGAATGAGCGAACCGGGGGCTGGTTCTGACTTAGCTGCACTCCAAACCAGAGCTACTGAGGATGGAGATAATTATGTAATAAATGGGCAGAAGACTTGGACCAGCGGTGGCTGGATAGTCAATTATTTCTACATAGTAGCCCGGACCGACCCACAAGCGCCAAAGCATAGAGGTATCAGCGAATTTATCTTCCCTGCCGACCTGCCTGGGATCGGTCGTATCCCCATGATAGATATTACTGGCACTGAGGCCTGGAACGACGTCTTCTTTGATAATGTACGTGTTAGCAAGAATTCTCTCGTGGGGGAAAAGAACCGCGGCTTTTACCAGATTATGCACCAGCTTGATTACGAAAGAAGCGGCATGGAGCGCCTTATGGGCAATTATCCTCTCTTTCACGGCATTATCCAATTTGTTAAAGAAACTAAACACGACGGGAAGTCTTTATCTTATGATCCATTGATTCGAAATAAGCTGGCCCAACTACAGATTGAATTCGAAGTTGGTCGTCTACTTATTTACAGAGTAGCCATGGTGATCGACGAAGGTCGTAGTCCCAACTACGAAGCTGCTATGTCCAAAGCATACTGCACTGAATTTGAGAAACGCTTGGCTAACGCCGCCATGGATATTTTAGGTCCCTACGGACAACTGGTAGCTGGTTCTAAGTTTGCTCCCATGCAAGGATTAGCTCCACACTCATATCTAGGTTCTAAGGGCTACAGTCTTCAGGCTGGGACTACGGAAATAATGAAAAATGTCCTGGCAACGCGAGGACTAGGACTGCCCAGCTAAGGAGGAAATGTAAAATGAATTTAGCTTTTTCTGAAGAACAGGAGATGTTTAAAAAGGCGGCTCGAGATTTCTTGGAGGACAAGTGCTCTAAGAAGCTGGTTAAGCAGCTGGAGGAGACTGAGAAGGGTTATTCACCAGAGTTGTGGCAAGAAATAGCCGACTTAGGATGGACAGGGCTGGCATTCCCAGAAAAGAATGGTGGAAGTGGCATGAGCTTTCTTGAGCTGATGCCACTTCTGGAGGAAATGGGACGTGCCTCTTTCCCGAGCCCTTTCTTCTCTACAGTAATTCTCGGGGGTTTAACTATTTTGGATGTGGGAAACGAAGAGCAGAAAGAAAAGTATTTGCCCAGCATAGCGAGTGGTAAACAGATATTTACATTAGCCTTAACCGAGTCTGCCGCTAGATATGACGCTAGCTCAATCAAGATGAAGGCCATTCCCAAGAATGGGAGCTATATCATAAAAGGCAGAAAAATGTTTGTTCCCGACGCCCATATCGCCGATTATTTATTATGTGTCGCCAGAACCAAAGAAAGTGCCAAGGCCGAGGAAGGAATTACCATTTTCCTTATAGACGCTAGGAGTTCAGGAGTAAATTGCGCCGCACTCCATACTATTGCCAGGGACAAACTGTGTGAGGTAGTTCTAGACCAAGTGCAAGTCTCCAGGAACGATATTCTGGGACAACTAGATCAGGGGTGGAATGAAGTGCAGAAGATATTGGAGAGAGCAGCAATGGCGAAGTGCTGCGAAGTAGTTGGTAGTATGCGAAGAGTATTGGAGATGACTATAGATTACGCTAAAGAAAGAAAACAATTTGATCGTCCCATCGGCAGCTTTCAGGCTATCCAACATTGCTGCGCCGATATGGCAACTGATGTTGATAGCGCCATGCTAGTCACTTATCAAGCAGTGTGGATGTTAAGTCAGGAACTTCCCTGTGCCAAGGAAGTAGCTGTAGCTAAAGCCTGGGTAGGCGAAGCCTCTCAGCGAGTCACCAATCTGGCACATCAAATTCACGGAGCTATCGGCGTTACTATGGAACATGACCTGCACTTCTACACCAGACGAGCCAAAGCTGCTGAGCTTAGCTACGGCGATGCCAGTTTCTGCCGAGAAGTTGTAGCCAGGGAGATGGGATTAGCTTAGATTAGCAAGTTTCGCCTCTAGCTCTCTTTGCTTGAGGGCTACTGTCAGATCTCCACGCGTTCTCTCCACAATGCCTCGCATGGCGTCTGTGGTTCGTCTCAAGCCATGAGCCAGTAATCCAGGGAAGTCCATAGTCATCAACATGCTATAAGTAGCATCCATTATATCCAGCGTGTCTTCACAGCGGGTAAAATCTCCTCTCCGTAAACTGTCCAATATATATCGCCTGAGCTCGCCCACAGATTCGCCCAGGCCATCGAGATAGGCAGCATAATCCACATCTAATATCTCCGGCTCGGGCAAATCTTCTTCAGCAATCAAGGCAAGGGTGATACATCCTTCAGTAAATTCTTTTTGAGCATCATGGACAAATCCTGAGTAAAGCAAGACCCCATGCTTAGTCAGGTCGCAATTTAACTCTTGAATTAATCTATGGGCTTCGGCGAGAAGCTCTCTCGCCGAAGCCACCTCCCGACGGTGGACAGCACGTATAGCATTAGCGCTGCAGCGGACTATACGGCGGCAAAGACGTAAAGCTTTCTCCCGTGCTTCATCTTCAGCAGCGAAGTAGGGATGAAGCTGTTCAGCGATAGCTTCTAGCTTTCCTATCGGATTTGTCATTCTTTATCCATAGTAGCAATTAGTCGCTCTACCGCTCCTTTTATATCATCCTTATCCGATACAGCGCTAATAACAGCTATAGAATCGGCTCCAGCAGCCATTACTCTACCTGCGTTATCCTCGTTTATACCACCAATGGCTACTAAGGGACATGATATTACGTGTTTTACCTCCTTAAGCCCGTTTATTCCTACTACGGTAGCATCTTTTTTTGTCGGTGTCGGGAATATAGAACCTACGGCAATATAATCTGCCCCTTCCTCCTGTGCTCTGACTGCCTGTGATACCGTATTAACGGAGCAGCCGATTATTTTATCTATGGGCAATTCTTTACGGATGCTAGGTAAAGGCAAATCTTCTTGGCCGATGTGAAGTCCATCAGCATCAATCGCCAGTGCCAGGTCTAAGTAATCGTTTATGATAAATAAAATACCTGCCTCGGCACACAATTCCTTGAGTTTCCGAGCTATAAGCACCAATTCACTTTTGCTGCCCTGTTTGTCTCGGAGCTGGATAACGCTGGCGCCTCCGTCGATAACCCGACTGGCTATCTCTATCTCATCTCTACCAGCTAGGGCTTGCCTATCCAGGATGACATAGAGTCCATTTATCCACTTTGTCTTATCCTGACGTAATACTCGAGAGAGTAACTCCTGCTCAAGAGTATAAAGGGTAAATCGCGCTTGCTCAAATTCAACTGAATCCAGAAGAGAATGCATCTCTGGCAGTTTAGCTGACTCCTCCAGGACACGCAGAGATTCCCCTACTCTTTTGGCATTCGCCCGAATTAAATCAGCCAAGTCCTCATGAGATTGCCACGTCGCTTCGCTCTTCGCAGCGATATTTTCCTCACTTCTCCCAACGTCACGTGCTGAGTCTCTTTGAGATAAAAGCTTTGTGCTGAGAGGTCTGGTCTCGCGAGCTAAACTATGGCGTATAGTTCGGAGCTTTTGAGTAAGTCTGGCATCATTGAGCAAGAAGCGGGCAATATCTTCCAGAACACGCAAGCCTTCAGAGGAGCGGTTGAGATTTGCATCAATGATACGCAGCAGTTGGAGAGGCACTCTGAAAGTCCTTCAGTGGCTCAGGCATTACACCTTCCCTCGCCGCCTTTATTTCATCCTTAAGCTGAGGTGGCAATTCCTCCCCCATTTCTTGAAATTTCTCTTCCGCCCATCGCCCAATATTGCGGGGGTCCTTATAATAATCCTCACCGGGACGGGCAGGGGTACCACTTTCCTCCCACACGGTTTTCAGTGATTTGTGGTAAGCAAAACTCGATATGGTGCGGGAAAGGTCAGCACTATCGCAAAACGAGCATTTAACCTCAATGGGAGCGGAGGTATCCCTTATGAGGAAACTTGCTTTTCTGCGGCAATTATGGCAAATAAATTCATATATTGGCATGAACACCTCCCAGTTACTTCTGCTAGTGTCAACTTTCCTCACCAGTCATATGTTGTTTAAATTCCTCTTTTTTTTCCGTTATCTGCTCAGTGGGCCACTCTCCCCTATCCATCTTTTCCACTATCTCCTCGTATTCAGGAGAAGGTTTTTCACCACCAGTCATCCGCCTGTTCCATTCAGCCATGGCTCTGGGATCGTTATGCATCATGCTCCGTGTCAGGTCGTGATCGGAGAGTATGTCTTCGTAAACGTCTTTATAGGTTTTATGCATGGAAAAGGTAGAAAAAAGGCGTCTGAGCTGTGTATGCCCACAGTAAGGGCATTGAGGTGAAAGGGAAGATAATTCGCGCTCATATCGGCTGATCTTTCGCCGACAGGAATCACACCAATATTCGTAGATAGGCATTCTTAACTCCTAGCGAATTTTAACACAGTTTCCATTCTAGTAAAAATGACTCCTTCTCACCAAGGTGGCCTCCATTGTCATCACAAGCTGAAAGTGAAATAATCTGGCATTTTTTCAGACTCAGATTGTTTTGGCATCAGCTTACCACAACAAAATCATCCACTAGCCTGTACTTCACTCAAGTGTTAAATTCACAGCTTGAGAAAGGAATTCCTGCCCAGATGCGATTAGGGTTTTGTTGCGAAAGTATTTAAAGTGGAGCGCTAAGCATGATATTCTTACTCCTGTTCATATTAGTCAGTGTTCCAAACGAATCTGGAAATTAAAGTTGACTACAACCAAGGACATTCGAGATGACTTATCTATGGAGTTGTCATCCTTGGTGTGCTTTAGTTAAAATTAGTTAAAAGTTGAAAGGAGGTTAATTTAAGATGCTGCCACAAGAAATTACTCAACTTATAGGTAGATCTGATGAGACTGTGATCTTAGATGTAGAGAAGGGAGCCATCAAGAAATTTGCCGATGCCATAGCCGATCGAAATCCTCTTTATTGGGATGAAGAGCATGCCAGAAGCACAAGATTTGGGGGAATCATAGCTCCTCCTGGTTTCTTCGGCTGGCCAACCAAATGGACAAGTGCCATGCCTTTGTTCTCGGAATTGAGCGAAGAGGTCATAAACACAATAAACAAAGCTGGCTATAGCCGAATACTCGATGGTGGTATAGAGTACGATTTCTATTATCCTGTTCGTGCTGGTGATACCCTATCAGCTCTATTGAAGGTCAAAGACATTTATGAGCGGGAAACCAAAACAGGAAATATGGTCCTTTCCGTTACCGAAACAACCTATACTAACCAGAATGGCGATATAGTGGCTAAAGCACGTCAAACCTTGA
>JAXHSX010000014.1:0-4209 GCA_034190625.1 Chloroflexota bacterium | reverse complement strand
GTTCCCACAACATGACTGAGGTAAGTTCAGGGTAAAAATGCTGCTCTATGTTGAAATCGGGCAATTGTCCTGGCTCATAACGTACCCGATACAAATGCAAGCCACCAAGCCCGATGGCCGCCTTACAGAAGGGATCTCCAACCACATTCTTCGTAGTGAACGTGAGTTTAGCGTCTTTTATATCTTTGCCTTTCAAACCGTAGATATCAAAACTCCAGAAAGCTCGGTAGCTCTCATTAGTATCACTATCCCCAGCCACTGTTTTTGAAGTATCTTTATCTCCACTACGGAGTATCGTACCGCTTTCCGCAGCAACAGGATTGAGGCTTACTGTCTTTTCAGGTATAAGCACGGTAACTGATACTTTGCTCACATTTTGACCACCTTTACCATCATCAACGGTAACTGTAATGGCAAACTCTCCTTCTCTATCCGCCGCTATCCATGTGACCATATCACCTACCCCTGTAATGCAACCATCGCTGGCTTTCCAGCTATAGTTGACCACATCGCCATCCGGGTCGTTGGCAATACAAGTAACGGTTGATTTAGCTCCAGGTAAAACTGTATCAGGATCGGCAACCAGACTAGAGATAACCGGATCCTGATTGGTCTTCACACTTATTTGTATGGCAGTCTGTGTAATACCACCTTTGCCATCCTTGACAGTAACTGCGACATCATAAGTTCCAAGATGCTCTGGAGCCACCCAAGAAACAACAGATCCAGTTCCGCTGAAGCTGCCGCCGTTGGTTGACCATTCGTAGTTTAGTTGGTCGTCATCTGCATCCGACGCTTCACACCGAACCTCAACTATATCTAATGGGTAAACCTGCGTTTTCACAGACGTCAATGAGATTACCGGTGGCTGATTACCACTAGGCTTAGATGGTGTTGGTTGTGATGAAGAAGGGTCTGGTGACGGGGGAGGTGCCGGTGACGTGGAAGGTATTGCTTCAGAACCACAAGCGCCGCCCAGCATAATTACCATGGCTAGTAGAGCTAAGAGCCCCCCCATTCTTATTTTAAACACATTCATATCTATCTCCTTATTTAAAGTTTCACTTTTTTAGGATTATATAGAATCCTTACAAACTTAGCAATGGAATTGTGTAAGAACGTTTGGTATCCAGTATCAGATAAAGTGCAGATGTGAAAGTCTTATCTTACTAACTCTAAGTACCTAAAGAAATCCATCCGATATTTTATTTCGTTAGTACTGACCATGTGACTTAAATAGATTCTAACATAATGGCTCTGTATAAGAACTATGGAGCATTTCCTGTAGCCGTGGTAATATATCCTTTGTAGCTTTGTACCCTTGCGATATTGCCTCTCCTGCGTTATAGAATTCAAAGCTTTTAATACAGCTTACATCGGGGCTTATAATTATATCTGCAGTTTTTATCCTTAAGCTAATCCGTTCATATTGCATGGCTTCGATTGACTGCATCAAGACATCCAACATGTGAGGGGTTTGGGGGTCTATCCCACCTTTAGCTCTGTCAATTTCGGTTTTGACAGCGTCAGAAAGCTCCCCAAAGAGCTTAGTTTGGCTCTTGCCCTCTCGTAGTATAGCATTAATCTTTTTCTTTACGGCCGATAATCGCTCATCATTAGAGTATCGAATATTTATCCGCTCTTTCCCTCTGTAGATTTCATCTCTAACAGCTATATAAGGCTCTCCCAAAACCTTAGCTTTGTCTTTACTCCCTCGCAATGAGGCATCAATCTTTTCCCGTATAGCCAATAATCGCTCATCATTTGGATAATGTAGATTGACCTTCTTTTTACCTCTATGGACTTCAGTTTTGACAATATTATAAGGCCTTTCAAAAACTTTAATCCTGCTCTTGCTTTCTTGAATAAAGCCGTCAATCCTGTTCTTAATAACTACTAAATGTGTATCCTCAAAGCGAAGATTTATTGTTATGTCGGGTATTTTATCCCCACCTGGTTTGTTAGCTCCTGTCTGTGGCTCAGAAATTACATTTACAGCAATAACAACTTCCGCTCCCATATCACGGACGATCTCTACAGGCACGGGATTGACCACCCCACCGTCAATTAAAAACCTATGTTCCCATTTTACTGGCGTAAATATCACTGGTAGTGAGATACTCGCTCTTACTGCCTCTATCACTGAGCCTTCTGTAAATACGATTTCCTCGCTGGTTTGAGCATCAGCAGCTACAATAGCAAGGGGTATTCCCAAATCTTCGAATTTAACATCTCCAATGATGGTGCGTAAAATCTCTCTAATTTTTCGCCCATGGATAAGTCCTTTCCCAAGCACTAAGTTCAAATCAGCCAAATTAACTACTTGCTTCCAATCTACTCCCAGTGCTATCTCCTCTAAAATGGCTGCCCTTCTTTCTTTAGCATATAAAGCACCTATCACTGCGCCCATGCTTGTACCGCTTATCATGTCAATAGGAATTGAACTTTCTTCTAAAGCCTTCAATACTCCAACGTGTGCCCAGCCACGAGCAGAACCAGCACCTAAGGCTAAACCGATTTTTGGTGTCTTGCATATTTCACTCTTCAAATCCATAATCCACGAAACCTCCTCAGTAGACTAGCGCATATAGCCATGACATTAACAGGGTAAGTCTACCATCGTCTCTAATGTGATTTCTTCAGTAAAGTCATATCGATTTTACCATAAAATGGGGATAATTATTGGGTTTTCTGGCTTGGATGGACTTTACGTTACAATTAGTTTAGCGGGATTGTTTTATGAGATACTTGATTTCTTTTCTTTTCGGCGGCTTACTTAGCCAGGCAAAGAAAGCGGCTAATGCCCAAAAGGCAGCACCAATCAAGAAAGCTATAACGTAACTCCCTGTGACATCAACGATATATCCTGCCAGCAATGGGCCAAATGCTCCTCCAATGCCGCCGACGGCCTGAACAATGCCGATTAACAGTCCCAGAGATTCTACTCCAAAATATGACCGGATCAATGCGGGGATTAGGGGCACCTTACCACCATAACAAAAGCCGTAAACTACAGCAAAAACCAACAACATCCACAAACTCGCTGTTTGTGATATCCAGACGAAGCTAGCTGCCAAAATGGCAGTGACAACAATGAGGCCTTTCCTCCAGCCTATAGTCCTTTCTGCAACTGTTGGTGTGATTATCCTACCCAGAATACTCACGCCTCCTGCTATGGCCAAAGCCCAGGCAGCAATATCCCTTTCCATTCCAATGGATTGAGCAAAAGGAACAAGGTGAACGATCATCATGTGAATAGGGAAGACTGTACAAAAAAAGATGGCAGCAATAAACCAGACAGATTTATTTCTCAAAGCTTCCCTCACACTCCAGCCTACTTCGACAACAACTTCGTTAGCTTTCCATTGTTGAGATAAAACTTGGGCTCCATAAGGTTGAAGGCCTTTCTTTTCTGGTGTGGTGGCCCATAACGACGCTAGAATAAGAAGCGCGGCAGTACCAGCACCAATTTGAATGTAGGCAGTACGCCAACCGTAGATAGAAATTAGGTGCTCAGCTAAAGGGGTGTAAACTAGCGTAGACGCTCCTACTCCAGCAACCACAATTCCTAAAGCCAAACCTGACCTTTTAACAAACCATTTCTGTACTATAGATGTTGGAGGGGCAAAAATGACCCCTGCACCTAATGAAGCAATAGCATAAAACAAGTAGAACTGGCTTAAACTATTAACTTGGCTGAGAAGGCAAAAACCAACGCCAATGAATACTGCTCCGAGTAGCATTGGCCTTCGAGGACCATATTTATCACAAAGCCACCCCATGAGGATTCCTGAGGGGATAAAGATTATCAGATGAAGCGAATGAATAGAAGAAGTTAAGGCTGAACTCCAGCCGAACTCCTGCTGCAGGGTAGTAAAAAAAACGCCGAGAGTGTAGAAGGGCCCATAGCTGAAGCAGCAAATAAAGCAACTGGCTACGACTATCCATCCGTAGAAGAACCGAGGTTTAGACTCGTCCTGATATGACATTAATGCCTCTCAGAAATTGGCGGAGAGGGTGGGATTCGAACCCACGGTCGGGAGACCGACACGCGCTTTCCAGGCGCGCCTGATAGACCACTCCAGCACCTCTCCGCGGAGAGGGTGGGATTTGAACCCACGAGGCATTACTGCCCACCGCTTTTCGAGAGCGGCACCATCAGCCACTCGGTCACCTCTCCTAGCGAGTTTATTATATCATTTGATGGAA
>JAXHSX010000139.1:0-4498 GCA_034190625.1 Chloroflexota bacterium | reverse complement strand
TATCAGGTTTGCTAGAAGTGGCTCAAGGATAGAAAGGGTAGAACTCTGAGTTACGATGAGCTAACGCATTACCAAAAGATAGTGGTATCCCTTAAAGAAACCATCCGTCTGATGGGGGAGATAGACGCCCTGATTCATGGTTGGCCGATAGAGTGAGGAGACAAGTATGTCAGAGGACCTCTTTAACTCTTTTCAAAAGTTGAACAAACAATACCTGACTATCGAGCCTGCCCTAGGCTAAAATACCCGCTGCCCGATATGTTGGCAACTTTTTGGAGATAACTCTTTGCAGGAGAGGCAACTTTCCAGGGAACATGTACCCCCTACGAAAGTGGCAGAGTTGATAGGCGAGAAACGTTTGATAACCCTCACATGCAAAAAGTGCAGTAATCGGCTTGGTACAAAGTGCCAGAAAGACCTCAAACAGTTTCTTATTCACCAACTACAGCACTATGGTAAATACAAGCCATAATATCCAGTAAAAATTGAGACGGAAAGTGGTTGTTACTCAGGGAGTTATAGGGTGGCTGTAGAACCTACGAGACTCAAGTCATTAACTTTCCAGCCTCAGGTCCTGGACTTCTAACATAAATCGAATCCACCTTTACGACAATCGCACCCTTAGCATCAAATTGAGGGAATACGCTTTTCACCATTTTAACGCTTTCCTCAAAAGCGCTGCCCGAAGTTTCAATCCGAGCATTGCCTTTGAATTCGTATCCCTTCAAACCATCATAGTCCCAAACTGAAACTGATACTTTAGGGTTTGCTTTTATATTATCTGGAGTTTTCTTCATAAAGACGTCCACAAGCAAGAGTTCATCATCGGAGAATATCTTGCCGAAGCCAACAGGAATCACATGTGGCGTGCCATCTTTAGTCGCTGTAGCTAGAGCAAATCCCTTTGTCTTGGCCACAATGTCCTTCACTTCATCAGTAATCTTTACCATATGACCTCCTTTGAATTTATTGGCTCTGCAACCACCCGTTTTCGATTTTAGCACGCTGGTTCCTCGACCGCAAATTGCACACCGCGAATTTGAGGGTGAAGGCTCCCTTCTGACAAAATTCGTATATAATAAGCTATATGGAGCGTAAAGAAAGTCCCCTATTTTTGCTTTTTGATGGCAATGCGTTGGTGCATCGTGCCTTTCATGCTTTGCCACCTCTGACAGTGTCTCGAACTGGAGAGATGGTAAATGCTGTCTATGGATTTGCCAGCACGTTGCTTAAGGTTCTTCATGAGTTGAAGCCCACTCATTGGGCTATTGCCTTTGATCGTCCTGCTCCCACTTTTAGAAAGGAGCTATTCGAAGAATACAAGGCACAGCGTCCTAAGACACCGCCGGAGCTGGTAAGCCAGATAAAGCAAGTCCATCAACTAACGGAAGCATTCCATATTCCTATCTTTGAAATTGATAGCTTCGAAGCAGATGATGTTTTGGGTACCTTAAGCCAGCAAGCCAGTGAGCAGGGCATTGAGACCATTATTGTTACCGGTGATAATGATATGCTGCAACTTGTCTCGGACAAAGTAAAGGCTTTGGCCCCCAAGCGAACTTTTAATGATACTGTTCTTTACGATGAGGAGGCAGTGAGACAAAAATATGGCATTGAGCCAGAGCAGATCTCTGACCTCAAAGCCCTGGCTGGTGATACTTCTGACAACATTCCCAGTGTTCCGGGCATTGGTGATAAAACCGCTGCCAGGCTGCTGCAACAGTTCAGCAGTGTGGACGAGATTTATAGCCATATCGAAGATGTCACGCCGAGTAAGTTGCAGGCAGCATTGCTTCAGCATAAGTCTCAGGTTCTTCAGAACAGGGAGCTAACCACCATTGTCAGAAGCGTTCCTATTAGTTTGAACCTCGATGCTTGCCAGGTGACTGACTATGACCGTGATGAAGTGTTGAGACTTTTTCAAGAGCTCGAGTTTGTTAAGTTGCTTCCCAGGCTGCCTCAAAATATAGGTGTAGGCAAAGAACAAGCCCTAACCCTCTCCCTCGCAGGGAGAGGAAAGGGTGAGGGTGAGGTAGAAGTGATAGATAGCGAGGCTGCTCTGCATAAGGTTTTAACGCAATTAAGCATGGTAAATGAGTTTGTTATTGGAGTAGAAAGCATAAGTGGGGAATTGATAGGTATAACACTATCACCTGCTAAAGGGAGGGTATTCTACATTACCCTGAGACACGGTGGACTCCCTTTCAAAGAGGTTTCCTTAACGGAAGTGGTGACCAAGCTCGAGCCGATCCTGACAAACCGAGGAGTGGGCAAGATCGCTTATAATGGCAAACAGGTGACGGCGTTATTCGCTGATCATGGTGTGGAATTGGAAAATCTGAGATTTGACGTCATGATTGCCGCTTATCTTCTGGGTGAAAAGAGTTTGAGTCTCAAGTCAATCACCTTTAATAAACTGGGGCTGGAGATAATGCCCCCGAGCGAATTGACGGGGAAAAAGCAAAGCCGTGTGGCTGCTTTGGAAATCGAGGATGTTGCCGACTATGCTTGCGCCAGTGCCAATGTTATCTGGGATTTAAGAGATATACTGGAGGGACAATTGCACCAGCAAGGTTTAAATAATCTTTTCCGTCAGGTGGAGCTGCCTCTGGTCCCGGTGCTGGTGGATATGGAAAGGAGCGGAGTTACCCTGGATACCAATTTACTTCGTGAGATGTCCCTCAGTTTAGGCAAGGAGATGTCACGGCTGGAAGCTGAAATCTATAATAATGTAGGGCATAGATTTAATATTAATTCTCCGCGACAGTTGGGGGGAGTTTTGTTTGAGGAATTGAAGTTGCCCCAGTCCCGCAAGACAAAAACCGGGTATTCCACCGAAGCTCAAGTATTAGAAACACTGAGACCTGTTCATCCCGTGGTGGATTTCGTATTGCAGTACCGCCAGCTCAGTAAACTCAAGTCAACGTATGTCGACGCCTTGCCTGCGCTTGTTAACCGTGAGACGGGAAGAATCCATACTACTTTCAATCAGACGGGTACGACTACAGGACGACTTTCCTCCAGCGAGCCAAATCTGCAGAATATACCTATAAGAGGAGAGCTAGGCAATAAGATAAGACAAGCCATCATAGCGCCACCAGAGTCGCTACTACTTAGTGCTGATTATTCTCAAGTAGACCTCAGAGCTTTAGCCCATCTTTCACAAGACCCCGGACTCATTGCTGCTTTTGTTAATGATGAGGATGTTCATGCAGCTACTGCTTCGCGACTCTTCGGTGTGCCTGTAGAGCAAGTTACATCTGAAATGCGCCGCAATGCCAAGACAGTAAACTTTGGTGTTATTTATGGCATGAGCGATTATGGTTTGGAGCAAGCTACTAATTTCACTCGTGAGGAAGCGTCTCAGTTTATTACTCTATATTTCGAAAGATATTCTAAGGTAAGAGAGTATATCGAAGCGACCAAAGAACAAGCGAGAAAAATGGGTTATGTACAAACATTGATAGGCAGGCGGCGGTTCATACCTGAAATCAATTCTCCTAACAGGCAGGTAAAGGAGGCTGCTGAGCGGATGGCGATAAACGCTCCGGTACAGGGCACATCAGCCGACATAATCAAAATCGCTATGGTTAATCTCTATCGTGAAATGCGGGAGCGAGGTCTTGGTAGCAAGATGCTTCTGCAGATTCACGACGAATTATTGTTTGAGGTGCCACGGGAAGAGATGGGTGAGATGAAATCTTTAGTCAATGAGCTAATGCCTAGCGCTGTAAAACTTTGTGTCCCCTTGAAAATAGATATTAAGTTGGGTAAAAACTGGGGAGAGATGGCGTGATCTGTGCTCGGGTTATGCTGCAGCCAAAGGCTTTACCATTTTTCCTGAGACAGTCTCAGCATAAGCCATGTCCTAAGGCGCTCATCCAACTTGCCTAACCATGATTCTATCTTACGTATATCTCCACTTGCCAGTGCAGCTCTTTCCTCTTTTGTCAAGTCATAGTCTTTTAGAGCCTCGGTGGGATTTTCCGCCAGTCGTGCTAGGAATACGTTATCCAGAGCAGCTTTATCAAGCACCGCCAACACGGCACTTACAGCAGAGACTTTATATTCGGGAATCTTAGCTACTGGATCGATAGCATCATTAGTGAGGACATTTGCCGCTGCCTCGTGCCAGTGGAAGGGCATAAAGACAACCCCGGGAGGCGATTTCTCGGTAATATGAACTGGAGCCTCCACCTGCCCTCTTTTTGAAGCAAGTACGATAAAATCTTTCTCTACAAGCCCGAGTTTCGTCGCATCACTGGGATGCATGTCAACAACGGCATTAGGATAGAGTTCGGTCAGCACTTTGGAACGCCGACTCATTGTGCCCGTATGCCAATGCTCCAGCACTCGTCCAGTAGTGAGAATCAATGGGTATTCGCGATTGGCATAGCGTCCATGGTCATCTCGCTCGTCCCCTCATGCCCGCTCGATGCCTTCGTGAGCTGGGGACTGGTGACCGCCGCGGTGGGCATCTTGGCCATAGCGGCCTTCT
>JAXHSX010000138.1:0-7823 GCA_034190625.1 Chloroflexota bacterium | reverse complement strand
TTAAAAATAACCGGGACCTCTCGTTACTATCTGGATATATGCGACATAAAACAGCGAGAATGGAGAGTGCATTTGAGCTTAAATAAATCACGCCGATGTCTAGCACAACATATGTGCTTTGGGGAACTGTGCCTTTTGGGACATTGCTCACTTCGTTAGCCCAAATTTCGTATATGCTGGAAACATTAGCCGAAATTTCAAGATATGACGGTAAGGGAAGACAACGACAAACAACTTTGATTTGGTGGGTGTAGCTTCTTGGCTAGGCATTTTGGTGATAGCAGTTCAGTAGTACATCAATAGTTCCCTTCGCTGATTTCAGGAAGGATAATATGTGAAATGTGTGCTTTAATAAATATTAGGAGTAGGATAGAATGAAACAACGGATTTATATCGATACTTCCGTGATTGGTGGATGTGAGGATGAAGAATTCTACAAATGGTCAGCACGCATATCAGATAACAGGCTGCAGGTGTACCAATTGTAATAGCGAAAGAACTCCTTGCAAACCGAATAGGGAGCATCAGTTATAAAGTTGTAGAATACGAGCAGAAGGTTTATAAAGGAGGTATAAAATGGATTTTTCACTTACTGAGGAGCAAAGAATATTAAAAACGACTCTTCGAGAATTCCTGGAGAGGGAAGTTACTCCAATAGCTTCAGAAAGGGATGCCAAAGGAGCGTTAACCAGGGATGAATTGGTAGAGTGGAATAGGAGGCTGATGCCATTCGGATTCTATCTCGGTGGCCTACCCGAGGAATATGGTGGTTCAAACCTCAGCCATACAACCTGTGGAATAATATATGAGGAATTAGCACGTTCTTGGGCTGGGCTAGCAGGTGCAGTGAATCTGACAGATATGGGGCTTTTCAAAGATATGGCATTTGCTGTAGAAGCTATTAGAGAGAAGTATTTACCTCGTATAAAATCAGGGGAGCTAATAATCTGTGCCGGTATAACTGAGCCCAATGTGGGTTCCAATACAACTGCCATTGAAACCACCGCAGTTTTGGATGGCGACTATTATGTTATTAATGGAATGAAAGAGTGGATATCCAATGGAAGTGTCGCTGATGTGTGTACTGTTATTGCGCAAACAGATAAAAGCCAAGGATCTCTGGGGATAAGACAGATCGTGGTTGATAGAGAGGTGTCACCCTACGAAAGTAGAGAGTTACCTAAATTAGGTTTACATGCCTTTCCTACCGCAGAATTGACCTTTAGCGATTGCCGCGTTCCTAAGGAGAATATGATTCCAGCATCATCATATATGACTGTAATGAAGGTATTTGATGCTGCCCGTCCTTTGTGGGGATTCCACGCTACAGGAATTGCTCAGGCAGCTCTCGATGCTTCAATAAAATATTGCCAGGAAAGAATACAATGGGGTAGACCCATAGGTAGGTTTCAACTGATTCAGAATATGATTTATGAGATGGTTGCTGACATAGAGACAAGTCGACTCCTATGCTATCGAAACATGGATATGGTGGACAGAGGGGAGAAGTGCCGCAAGGAATCGTCTTTGACTAAGGCTTACGCTATTGAGGCAGCCATAAGGGTAACTTCTTTGGCTATTGAGATTCATGGAGCTTATGGTTATTCTAAGGAGTTTCCTTTAGAGAGATACTTTCGAGATGCCAGGACATGGACTGCACCTGACGGCACCTCGGAAATTCAAAAACTCATAGTGGCTGGAGAGACATTGGGTATAAGAGCCTATATATAAAAGTTTTGTCTAAACAGTTAGAAGCAGCGTTGCTCATCCCGACTTCAGACCATGGCTGAGGCAAGAAGCCAAAGAGATGTTTGGATAAGCTTTATTATTAGATTGGCAATGAACTGAGCGATAAAAGTTAAGCTCAATGTAGGAATCTTTACTTGTATGAGAGGGGTTTGACTCTTAATATAGTAGCAGTCGGCTTCGGCACTTCGCCTCGAATTGCTCCATAGTTTTAAGTATACCGCTTATATAAAATATCTAAAGAGATGAATTCTGATAAGGATGCGTGATATTATGAAGATGATAGAAGAGAATGGTTGGTAGCTGGTTGCGACAAAAAGTTGTCGTAGGTAATATGAGCAGCGGACAAAATCAGGGAGGGTAACAATATATATATATCATTGTTAAATATAACTCTTCAGTCGATTCCGGTGATATGGCATAAGTGGCTTACGCCAAAATTGCTCTGCAACTTTGCTTGTGCTGAAAACGCTGGGTGGAGTTGACTCAATCAGAAACAGGCGACGAGGGGCGCATCGCTAAAGAGATAATTAAATAAAGGAAATTTACCATGCGCGTAGCAATGTATTATAGTAACAACGATGTGAGGCTGGAGGAGATGCCCACGCCCAATATCGGTCCGGGCGAGCTTCTTATGCGAATTGAGGCCAGTGGTATCTGTAGCAGCGATTTGCTGGAATGGTATCGCCTTCCTAAGGTACCTTTGGTATTAGGCCATGAAGTCGCCGGCGTAGTCGATTCTGTTGGAAAAGGGGTAGAACGCTATAAGGTAGGCGATAGAATCTCTGTGGCTCACCATGTTCCCTGTAATACTTGCCGTTACTGCCTCGCTGGCCATCATACCGTTTGTGATACCTTGCGCCGCACTAATTTTGACCCCGGGGGCTTTGCTGAATATGTTCGCCTACCAGCAATTAATGTAGATCGTGGCGTTTTTCCTCTACCCGATGAGATGTCTTTTGAAGAGGCAACTTTCATCGAACCACTGGCTTGTGTTCTCCGCGGGCAGAGGTTGGCGCACATGCAGCCAGGATACAGCGTGCTCGTTATGGGCAGCGGCATTACGGGGCTGCTGCACATAAAACTGGCTCGGGCTGCAGGTGCCGGTCGCATCATAGCTACAGACATTGCTGATTATCGCTTGGAGGCGGCATTAAAGTTTGGAGCTGATGTCGTCACTCATGCCAAAGACTACACGCCAGCATATTTAAGGCAGGTTAATGATGATAGACTTGCCGACCTGGTGATAATATGCACTGAAGCAGCATCAGCCATAACGCAAGCGTTACAGTCGGTGGAGCGCGGCGGCACCATTCTCTTTTTTGCCTCTGTATCTCCAGGCGTTACAATTCCACTATCAGTGAATGAGCTTTTCTTCCGCAATGAGGTAACACTTACTAGTTCCTACGGAGGCAGCCCAGCAGACTACGCTACGGGATTGGAACTTATAAGTTCTGGTAAAGTATATGTCCAAGACCTGATTACCCATCGACTTGGATTGGCAGAAACAGGCCTGGGTTTCCAGCTTGTCGCTCAGGCTCAAGATTCCATAAAGGTTATCATTGAGCCTCAGAAGTAATTGTGCCCTTAGTTTTTCACGCTACAGAAGTTAGCCATTTTTATTGCAATATTGTTGCATTTAGTATTATTTTCCGATATAATATCCTTTGTGGTCCAAGACTCGATGCAGATCTTACAGGCTCAAGGTTACAGGTTAACCAAACCTCGAAAGCAGGTACTTGAGATTCTAGAGGGAACGCGGGAGTCGTTATCACCCTACGATATACAGAGGCTTTTACGGGTGCAGGGCGAACATTTGAACCATGTTACTATATATCGCATACTAGATTTGTTCTGCCGCCTGAATCTGGCCCATAAAGTTATGTCCACTGGTGGATTTGTAAAGTGTAGCTTAGGTAGTGAAGAAGGATGCCATCGGTTTATGGTCTGTCATCAGTGTGGAACTGTCCGAGAATTTGCCGATAAGGAATTGTGTCAAGAGGAAAATGAATTTGCCCAGCATCTTGGCTTTCACACTGAGTATCATCTTTGTGAGTCCTCCGGGCTTTGTGCTAATTGCTATAGAAAGCAAACTGGATAGGATGATGGATTTCCATTTATATGGGACAGGGTAAGACAATGGGCAAGAGGATAACTGAAGAACTTAAAAGACATGCTCCCTTCACTGCTTTGGGTGCCGCCACAGGTATTATCATCATGGCTATAGTGGTTTTTAGCGATATTCCTTCCAATGTTTCTAATGCCATTTTTTACACCCTGCACCCAATCCATGTTGTATTGAGCGCACTTGTAACCACAGCGATGTATAGAAAATACAGGAAGGGCAAAGTCTGGGTAGCAATTCTTATTGGTTGGACGGGGTCGATAGGAATAGCCACGATAAGTGATGCCATAATTCCTTACCTGGGAGGAAGTTTACTCCATGTCCAGATAGAGTTTCATGTACCATTTATCGAAACCTCAAAAATGCCCTTCATTGGAATTGAAAAATGGAAGCTTGTAAATTCCGCAGCACTTATTGGTGTCGCAATTGGCTACTGGAAGCAAATAACCAGAATTCCACACTTTGGACACGTATTATTGAGTACATGGGCATCGTTATTTTATTTTGTAACATTTGGAATAGCTGATTGGATTCCTTTGCTTCCGTTCATCTTCCTGTTTCTATTCATTGCTGTTTGGATTCCTTGTTGCATGAGCGATATCGTGTACCCACTTCTCTTCGTGACGAGAGAGGAAAGAACGTCTTTGCCAGATAGAGGAGAGAAAGATTCTCCTTTAGCTCAGCCGTCGGAACACTCCTAGGTTAGAAAGTCACTTACACTTGTGCTACTATATACTACAGTCTACCATGGAGAAGTCAGGTTGTTCGATTTTCTTAAGAAAACTGAGTCAGCAGTAAAGCGAAGCAAGGAAACCTGGTTTAGCAAAATAGCCCATGTTTTCGATCGAGACTCTATTGGGAAGGAAACGTGGGAGGAGCTGGAGGAATTACTCATCCTGGCCGATGTCGGCGTAGAAACTACAGAAAAACTTTTAGGTAAGGTGAAACAGCGTGTGAAGGCGGAAAAGCTGACGCAGCCTTCACAGGTAAAAACAGCTTTGAAGGAAGAAATGGTGAACTTACTGAACGCCACCCAATTTAAATCCCCTACTTCATCCCCGTTTGTTATCCTTGTGGTTGGTGTGAATGGCTCCGGTAAGACTACTAGCATAGCTAAACTGGCATATAGTTATACTTCCCAGGGCAACCGTGTTATTCTGGCTGCGGCCGATACTTTTAGAGCAGCAGCTATTGAGCAGCTTCAATACTGGGGAGGGAAAGTCGGAGCTCAAGTTATAAGCCATAAACATGGCGGTGACCCGGGGGCGGTTGTCTTTGATGCAATCCAGGCAGCATATAGCCGTGAATCCCCAGTGGTGATTGTTGATACAGCCGGACGCCTCCACACCAAGTTCAATTTAATGGAGGAACTTAAAAAGATAAAGAGGATAGCAGGCAAGCAGGATGTTTCTGCCCCGCATGAGGTTCTGTTGGTAATGGATGCCACCACGGGGCAAAATGGTTTGACCCAAGCTAAATACTTTACTCAAGCCGTAGGCGTAACTGACATCTTCTTGACCAAGTTAGATAGCACAGCTAAAGGGGGGATAATATTTGCTATTCATGATCAACTAAATATACCCATTGCTTACATAGGTACTGGTGAGGGATTACCAGATATAATACCATTCAATGCCGAAACTTTTGTCAATGCCATACTTCCTTAAGTAAGGTAGAATCAAAGGGCAGAATGCAAAAGTAGCTTCGGTTTTTAAATTGTAATTTTGAATCTTAACTTTTAATTTTGGCCATGATTACTATAAGTATAGATCCAGTTGCTTTCTCCATTGGATCTCTCGTCGTCCGGTGGTATGGAATCATGACAGCGCTTTCGGTCATAGCATTGCTAGTCGTTACCTTGCGAGAAACAAAGAGGCTTGGTATTTCACAGGATCTTGTTTTTAATCTCTTCCTCTGGGGCATTATCGGTGGCTTTATCGGAGGAAGGTCAGTGCATATTATTGACCACTGGTCTTACTATGTGGCAAACCCTGGTGATATCGTTGGTTTTGCCGGATTAGCTCTGTATGGGGCTATTCTCGGCTCTCTCGTGGGGGTATGGATTTACATGAGGGTAAAGAGGACTCCTTTTTCTAGTCTGTCTGGCGTAGGGGATGCTATTGCTATAGGTGCGCCTCTGGCCCAAGCCATAGGTAGAATCGGCTGCACCATAAATGGCTGTTGCTTTGGCAAGCCCAGCCCCTTTGCTTCTTTCCCCGGGGCAGTTATTTATTCCCCTCGCGATACTATTCCTTTTGAATACTGGGGAATGCCACTTTATCCAGCGCAGATATATTTCTTGATATGGAATCTGATAGTCTTTGCCGTTTTATGGCAACTGCGCGACCGGCTCAACCCACGAGGCTCTCTTTTCTTCCTCTACCTCTGCCTTTATGCTGCTGGTGACTTTGGCTTTAGGTTTTTCCGCTATGCTGATACATCTTACCTTCTCGGGCTTCAGCAGGGACAGATTATCAGCCTAGCTATATTGGTGATAGCTGTGCCCTGGCTTATTATCAGAATGCGCCGATTTCGTAGCGGAGCGAATTCCTCCCCCTCCAGTTCGCCTGAGGCTGTCTAATTTTAACTTTCCGTTTAATTCTGGCATTCTCTGGGGTCTTCACCCCCACACTCTCTCGTAGGGATAGACCTTCAGGTCTGTCTGCTTTGAATTCGAACAGGTTTAAAAATCCATCCCTACATTTGTAAACACTCCGAGCCCAGGAATTCAACCTGGCAAAGTTACAGAATTCATTTCATGGTATCCGATTACGTCACTTTATTCATATCATACTTGAACCGTGATTGCTTTTTTACATAAATCTTATTATGATATACGCTAATTTGTAATATACATCGCAAAATTGAATCAACGGTGTTACGTTTACTTTGTCTGACGGATTCCAAAAGAATGGCTGCTTGTTCCCTAGGGCCTTTTCGTGATAAGCAGGTTTCATCGATTATGTTAATTTAAATGATGTGTAATCGATATCTATAACTTTAAGGAAATCGATATGGAAAACCAAACAAGGAATCTCAGCGAAAGAGTAGAGAGACAAGTGCCTCTAGAAGATGGGACGGTATATAGCCGCAAGAGGCATGTTGAACCATTCTATGTGTCTCCCTTACAGAGTTATATTCCTATAGTAGGTGAGGAAAGGATAGATAGGTTGACTAAGCTGGCTCGAAAGCTTAAAGGGGTAAAGATATTAGAGATCAACTCGACAGCAGCAGGTGGTGGTGTAGCTGAGATGCTTTATTCTCAAGTACCATTTCTAAACGATTTAGGAATAGAGGACGAATGGAAAGTTATTCGCGGCACTGAATCGTTTTATATTACGACGAAAACGATCCATAATCTTTTACAAGGGAAGATAGGCGATCTTACACCTGAGATGGTAAAGATATATAACCGTACCTTGGAAGAAATCGCTGATATTTATACTGCTGACTGTGAAAGATACCAGCCAGACATAGTAATTGTACATGATCCACAGCCGATGGGCTTGGCTCGGTATTTAAAGAATGGAAAGGGTAACTGGATATGGAGATTCCACATTGACACAGAGGGAGAGACCCTAGAATCCAATCCTTTATTGTGGCAATTTATTACATCTTGGGTAAATGATTATGATGCTGTCATATTCTCTGGTGCCCATTATATAGTGGAACACTGGTCGCCGCGGAAATATATCAGCCCACCATTCATTGATCCCCTCTCTAATAAAAATAGAGACCTAAACCCTGAAGAAATCGCCGATGTGTTGGAAAGATATAAGATAGACCCAGACATACCGATATTGGCTCATATAGGTAGATTTGACCCTTGGAAAGGAATAAGCACTAGCATTCATGCCTACAAAATCGCTCGACAGGAAGAGCAATGTCAGTTAATAATAGCTGGCAATATGGCTACTGATGACCCTGAAGGTATTCACCTGTTTAATCGGAT
>JAXHSX010000137.1:0-13544 GCA_034190625.1 Chloroflexota bacterium | reverse complement strand
GGGAAAAGTAATACGTGCTTATTATATTATTATTATTATTATACTATATATAGAATAGATAGATAGATGGATAGAAACTAGCTTTTTCAATAAAGCAGTAATGCTGGCACCATTAGTTTATGGCCCCTTTGAGCCTGATATGGTGCTGATTTATGCTAACCCAGCCCAGATGATCCTGATAATAAATGCGCTTCAGTTCGAAGATTACGAGCGATTGCAATTTTTCTGCGTGGGAGAAAGCTCCTGCGCTGATGCTATCGCTCAATGCTATCTCTCGGGAAAGCCTTCGCTCACCATCCCCTGCTACGGGGAGAGGAGGTATGGACACGCTCAGGATGATGAACTGGTGATGGCCTTACCACCTGCGATGGTGGAGAAAGTGGAGCGAAATCTGGAGCAACTCTATGCCAGAGGTATCTGCTATCCTATCCCCTATTCTGGAGCTGAGATTGAGATAGGAGCGGTGATGCCCCCAAGCTATAGCAAGTTACAGGAAGGGGGAAAAGTAGAGGGACTAGGAATACCACCACGGAAGATCACACGGTGGTAGGAAGATTATACGTACAGAAGACACCTTTTGCAGATGTTAAATATCACTAGAGCATAGGAGTAAATTTGATGGTAACTGAAAAACAGGTAAGGCAAAGTCTAGATGAAGTATTGGTTCCAGGCATTATGCGCAGCCTGGAGAAGCTTAATCTAGTTCGCCAGGTTTCTATTTCGGAAGAGAAAGTGCAAATCACCTTAGCTTCGACGGCCCTAAACCCAGAAATCCAGGATTGGCTCAGTACCAAAATTGATGATGTTATCAAGAAACTGCCCGAGGTAAAAGAGACGAGCATTAATTTTATCGAAGCTGAACTCAAGGAAATCAATGACATCCGTTATGTAATTACAGTGATGAGTGGAAAAGGAGGCGTAGGGAAATCTCTTGTTACAGCACTCCTTGGCATAGCCCTAGCTCGTCAGGGAAAGGAAGTAGCTATCCTTGATGCCGATATAACTGGTCCCAGCATCCCCAAGATGTTTGGCTTGAGCCACGTTCGTCCTTCTGGGAGCAATACTGGCATCCTCCCAGTTTTGTCTCGAATGGGCATTGAAATCATGTCCATTAATTTCATGTTAGAACATGAAGATGATGCTGTCATCTGGCGAGGACCCCTTATTGGCAAAGCTATTCAGCAATTCTGGGGGGAGGTGCTCTGGGGTAAAATCGATTGCCTTATAGTTGATCTACCACCAGGGACTGCCGATGCTCCTTTAACCGTGATGCAATCTCTGCCTGTATCCGGGGTAGTCATAGTGTTTAGTCCTCAAGAGTTAGCGTCAATGGTAGTAAGAAAGGCAGTTAAGATGACTAAGCAAATGAATATCCCCATTCTAGGTGTGGTAGAGAATATGAGTTACTTTATCCTGCCTGATAGTGGTAAGAAGCTGGAGCTACTGGGCAAGAGCAATGTTGAGGAGATGGCAAAGATATCTGAAACGTCACTTCTGGTACAAATTCCTATCGACCCAGAGATAGCTCGGCTCTGTGATGAAGGCGAAATAGAACGCTATAATCTGGACGTTTTCAATACCTTTGCTACAGACCTCGCCCAGGCATTGCCTCTCAAAGCAAGACAGGAATAGCAATTTAAGGAGACTACAAATGGCTGATGAGTTTGATGCTCTGGAAGAAGAGATTATGGCGGACATGAGACAGATATACTCTGAAACAGTTATTGACCATGCCATGAATCCGAGAAATGTTGGCACTATGACTGAAGCTGATGGCTTTGGCAGCGTAACCGGCCCCTGTGGTGATACTATGGAGATACGGTTAAGAGTCAGGGATAATGGAATTGAAGATGCCGTTTTTTACACCGATGGCTGCGGCACGAGTATCGCTTGTGGAAGTATGGTAACCGAGATGGCCAAGGGCAAAAGCATTACCCATGCGCTAAGAATAAATCAAGATGAAATTTTGCAGGTTTTAGGTGGCTTACCTCCGGAGAGCCTTCACTGTGCCCTCCTGGCAGCTAATACCCTTAAAGCAGCAATTAAGGATTACATGGCTCTGAAAAAAGAGCCGTGGAAGAAAGCTTATAGAGATACAGTTAATAAAACCTGACAGCTAAACAGAGTATGTCAATCATTTATGGTCCTGTTTCATCTTGGCGATTGGGTCGGTCATTGGGTATAGACCTTCTAAATATGAAGATGAAGACTTGCTCCTTTAATTGTGTCTATTGTCAGTTAGGTGAGACCACTCAGGTTGTCACTGAGCCAAAGCAATTTGTCAGCCTGGAGCAGCTAGGCACAGAACTCAAAGCAGTCAGGCAAATAGAGGCTGACCATGCTACTTTTTCGGGCATGGGTGAACCTACATTGGCCAGTAACCTGGGTGAAGCGATTGACATGGTAAAGTCGGTCTTGGATTTGCCTATAGCCGTGCTTACCAACTCTTCACTTATGCTCCGAGAGGACGTGCGTGGCGAGCTTGACCGCGCTGATGTGGTGGTAGCTAAACTGGATGCACCAAATGAGGAGCTACTTGCCACGATCAATAAACCAGCACCTGGGTTGCATTTCGACCAGATAGTAGACGGTATAAGGCGATTCAGAGACGAATATAAAGGTAACTTAGCTCTCCAGATAATGTTCATTGAAGCTAACAAAGACTATGCTTTAGAGATAGCAACGCTGGTTCATGAGATTTCACCTGACGAGGTGCAAATAAACACACCTCTTCGCCCCTGCGGTGTGAAGTCATTGTCACCTGATGATATAGCTGCTATACGGCAAGGATTTACTGATTTCGAAAATGTAGTTACCGTATATGAGACACCAAAGCACGAAGTTATCCCCCTCGATTTGGTGGAGACATTGCGGCGTCGGCCCAAGCTTTAGCTATACGGAGACAGCCCTATATCACCCTGAGCGAAGCAAAGGGTCTAGAAAGTGTGTTGGGGATTATTTGCTACGCTCAGAATGACGATGGGATGAACGGTTACATAAATTATTAGGCAGGGATTTTGTGAAGAAGGAACATCTTTTACCAGTGATATTAACCACGCCATTGATATTCACAGCATGTGCAGCAGAGGAGGCAGAAATTAATCCGAATCCGGCTGAAGGCAGATTCAAGCCTGATACGGAGATCACTATTGTTATCGTCTATGACAATAACGAATATGACAGCCATCTCACCACGGCGTGGGGTTTTTCCTGTGTAGTCAAACTTCCACAAAAGACCATCTTGTTTGATACCGGGGGCAACGGTTCAATCTTGCTCAGCAATATGGCAAAGCTGGATATTAAGCCAGAAGAAATAGATACAGTGGTGTTATCACATGCACACGTTGACCATAGCGGGGGATTGGATGAATTCCTCAGACAGAACAGCCGGGTTACAGTCTATATGCCATTATCTTTCGCCCAAGGGATGAAACAAGATGTTGAGTCCCGTGGTGGGAAAGTCAAGCAAGTACATGAACCTCATGAACTGTTTGAAGGTTTATTTACTACAGGAGAGATTAATAGCGGAGTGAGAGAACAATCACTATTGATTAAGACATTTAAAGGTCTGGCAGTGATAACCGGGTGCGCTCACCCGGGAGTGGTGAATACTGTTAAAAGGGCTAAAGAGATTACCAAAGATAAGATCTACTTGGTGATAGGTGGTTTCCATCTCATCGGAGCCTCCCCATCCCAGCTTAACTACATAGCGGAAAGCCTGCTGGATTTAGGAGTTGAAAGAGTGGCGCCATGTCACTGCAGCGGCGATGAGGCCAGAAACTTGTTTAAGAAGTGCTTCGGTGAGAACTACATTGGTTGTGGAGTCGGTAAAAAAATAATAATATAGTAGATAGGAGGAAAGGTATGAATATTATTACTTTGACTGAGAACACCGCTGGCAACGTAGGCGTACTTGCTGAATGGGGATTAAGTATTCTTGTGGAGGTAGATGGTCTGAACGTTCTACTTGATACCGGGCTAAGCGCTTCAGTAGTTCACAATGCCTCTGTTTTAGGAATAGACCTATCCATCATAGACAAGATCGTCATCAGCCATGGTCACACTGACCATACCGGGGGTCTGCGCCAATTGCTTAAGACGATGAGAAAAGAGGTGGAGGTAATTGCCCATCCTGATATCTGGGATGCTAAGTATTCAGAGCGTGCAAGGGAAGGGCTCTATGTCTACGCCGGCATACCCTTCAGGAGGGAGGAATTGGAAGGTCTGGGAGCGTCCTTTACTCTGACCAGTGAGCCGGTTTGGATCAGCGACCGTATCGTAACTACAGGAGAGATTCCTATGCTCACTGATTACGAGAAAATAGATGGTAACCTTCATGTTAGGAAAGAGGGTGAATTTCATCCCGACCCTCTCAGAGATGACCTGGCACTGGCGATTAAGACTGAGCAGGGCTTAGTGATGATCACTGGCTGTGCTCACCGGGGCATCGTTAACACTTTGCTTCATGCCCAAAAACTCACTGGAATCGAAGCAGTTGATACAGTGGTCGGTGGCACACACCTGATTCGTGCCACAGAGGAGCGAGTCGAGCTAACTATTGCCGAGCTAAAAAGATTCGGCATCCAAAGGCTGGGAGCTTCCCACTGCACTGGCTTCCCTGCCACAGTAAGACTAGCTGAAGAATTTGGTGATATTTTCTTTGCTAACAATGCCGGCACACGTCTGCAATTGCCTTAACTTTTGTCCCAATCAAATACAAATAGCAAACAGTTGCTGTAATTTATTAGTAGGTAGGGGCCTGTATGATCCGATCTTTGTACCAGTATTCGTTTTTATTGGCTTATAAATCTTCTCTCAGTTGTCATTTCCCAACCATTACTTCGCCTTCTCTGGTAATCCCTTCCTTTATTCACCTGGTTTCTAGCTTTTGGCCTTATCCTCTACTTCAGCGATAGAGCCATAACCTATTTCCTGAAACAGTACGGTATATCGCTCTTCTGCCAGATTTCTCCCCTCTTTCTCTGCCTGGGAAATATCATCGAAGTAAAACTTTAAAGTCTCGTCGGAATAAGTCTCCAGTTCACTATGGAGGTAAGTTTCAAATCCGTATTGACCTTTAAAGGTACGGGGGTATTTTTGTGATAATTCCTTCATCCAGGAAGCTTCAACTTTAACAATATCCTCGATGATTGGATTAGTTTTAAGAAGGGGGATAATATTTTGCATTCGAGCATATTTTTCAGTTAGAAGATTCCTTCCCTCAGTGTCGGCTTTCTGCAAATCCCCCAGATAAGATTCTAAGGTTCCTGTGGATAAAACAGAATGGGTCATCCACCGCATTGCTTTAAAAGTTTCCGGTCGTTCTTGACACAAGGATGGCTCCGCAGTTCTAACTCGGTTAAACATATCAAGCTCAATTTCGATTATGCCGTCCAGTAATTCTTTACGCTCTCTTTTTTGACTTGTCATTGAGTTTAACCTCCCCCCACTACACAACGGCGAATTCTGATATGTGGACTGCCATTGGAAACAGGTAGTGGAGATTGCCCTCCCTTGCCACATCCCCCACCCTGATTCATCTCCAGGTCAGTACCAATGGCATCTATGTTTTTCAGAGTGGTAAAAACGTTACCTGTTAACACCACGGGACGTAGCAACTCTGCCAATTTCCCCTGTCGAATCATGTAAGCTTCTGCAGCGGAAAAGGTAAACATCTCCAGGCTAGTTGTGCCACCGTACCAATCTTTAACGTAAACGCCCTCTTTGATTTCACCAAGCATTTCTTCAAAAGATGCCTCACCGGGCTCAATATAAGTATTGCTCATCCGTACTATGGGAGGAAAGCGATAATTAATAGCACGGGCATTTCCAGTAGGCTTTTCTTCCATTCTTGCGGCTGTCTCCCTGGAATGAAGCCTCCCCACCAGAACTCCTTCCCTGATAAGATAAGTTCTTGACGATGGCGTCCCTTCATCATCATACTTATAACTACCTCTCAAATTAGCCATCGTGGCATCATCAACGATATTGAGGTGCTTCTCCCCGAATCCTCTCCCTAAAACCATGATATTGCGCAACTGCTCGTTTTGATATACAAAATCTGATTCAGATAAATGGCCAAAAGCTTCGTGACAAAAAACTCCCGCTAGAACTGGGTCTAAAATTACAGTGTATTCACCCCCTTTAACCCGAGGAGCAGCAAGTAGGGCTGCTGCCCGCCTGGCTATTTCTCTTACCTGTTCATCTAAGCCTTCGACAAGGGAAAAATCGCCTTGACTCCCCAGGCTCAGCCCTGCCTGTTGAATTTCACCATTGTCACGGGCTATAGCTGTTAATCGTAGGGCAAGATCGGGTTTAACCTGTTCTATATAGCTGCCTTCAGAATTAGCGAAAATGACCTTACGCTTAATATCACGATACATAACCCTTGAGCTTTGAATCATGGGAGACTTCAGCATAATATCATTATATCCGTCCATAAGCCCTTTCTTTAGTGCTAGTGGTACCTTCGCCGGATCTTTCTCTAATTGCGGCTCTATGTTGTCCTTCACAGGCTCTGCAGTGAAAAGTGTAAATATATCTCCACTAGCCAATCTTGCCTCTTCTGCCGCTAGTTCCACCTTATCCCATAGACCATCGAGTCGGTTAAAACTAACAAAGCCCCACCCACCATTAACTAAAGCACGTATATTACCGCCAGAGTTGTGAGTCATACTTATCTCCTCCACCCTGTTACCTTTATATTCAATATAAGTAACCTCACTCTCTTCGTAGCGAGCTTCGATATACTCAGCTTCGTGACCCTTTAAAGCAGTAAAAATTTGCTCACGCATGGCTCTATCATTTAGAAATCAAACGTTAAACATCAACAATCGAAATGACAAATCAAAACTCAAATAGCAAGTGATCTTTTTTTAATTTCGCTCTGAATTTTACCTTTGGTATCTTTGCCCTTGCATTTGTTTTACTTACCAAGCTTATTATATACTTTAGTCGATATTACTGGAAATCTAACACATAGTCAATGGAACTCGAAGCAGCTTTCAAAATAATAATAAGGGGGTTAAATGAAATCGAGTCTTATCGGTAAGATTGAAAAAGCCAAACGATATGCTCAAGAACCAGAGCGTGTCACTTTCTCCGGTTTCACCGTCGTTTTCCATGGTGAAAATGACAGCCATAAAATAGGCTATTCCAATGGAAGGTGGCACTGCACCTGTTATTTTTTCTCGCAATGGGAAACGTGTAGTCACGTCATGGCATTGCAGCAAATACTAAGTGAAATGCTACCTCAAGAAGCCTCTGCCTCACCTATAACAACTCACCCAATGGAAAAATAGCTCAAGGCTTCAGCCACTACAAACAATGAACCAGTGGCACAGATAATGTCCTGCTCGCTAGCCAAAGATAAAGCTAAGGTGAGTGCTTGAGGCACAGTGGCAACGATCTTCGGGTTAAATCCTCTCGCGGTGAACTCAGTAGCTACAAGTGCAATTGGGGCAGCTCGAGGATGTGAGGGATGTGTAACGATAACGTGTGGAGAAAGGGAAATTAATTCCTCGACTATGCCAGGTATATCCTTATCGACAGAGACTCCAAAAACAAGGGAAATTCGCTTATAGTTGAAATATGCTTTGATATTCTTAACTAGCCTTTTTATCGATGCCACATTATGAGCCCCATCAACCAGTACCAGAGGAGAGAGTTGTAGAATCTGGAATCGCCCCGGCCACTTAACCTGAGCCAGTCCTTTGACAATCGCTTCAGGAAAAATATGAAAGCCCCGATAGGCGAGAACCTCCAGCGCGGCCACTGCAGTAGCGGTATTCTCCAGTTGATGTTCTCCCAAAAGGGGCATTTTGAGGTGATAAGTTCCCTTTTGGCCTTCAACTATAACTGATTGATGCGAGAGGTCAGTGTCTATGCTACGCCAGGTAACCTCTTCGCCCACCTTAACTAGGTTCGCCTCTTGCCTCTGACAAACTTCACCGATCACTGAAGTTACTTCTTCCGATTGGGGAGAAAGCACAATCGTGCAACCTGGCTTAATAATGCCTGCTTTCTCATAAGCTATCTTTTCCAGCGTGTCACCTAAAACTTGAGTGTGATCCATGCTGATTGAAGTAATAATGCAGACTTCTGGCTGACTTACGTTAGTAGCATCAAGCCTGCCACCTAGACCCACTTCCAATACCTGGAAATGTACCTGCTCCTTCTTAAAATAAGCAAACGCCAGAATAGTTAATGCCTCGAAGAAAGTTAACGGTCTGATAGTTACCGCCTCAAAGTAAGGCGTTAGCTCTGTCATTATCTCGGCAAACTCTTCTTCTGAAATCAAAGTGTCATCTATCTTAATTCGCTCCCTCAAGTTATGGAGATGGGGGGAAGTGTACAGGCCGGTCTTATAGTTTGAGTCGGTCAGAACTTGTGCTACCATGGCAGCTACGCTTCCCTTCCCCTTGGTGCCCGATATATGAACTGTCCTGGCAGCCAAATGAGGATTGCCTATTTGGCGTAATAGTTCCTCTACATGGCTTAAGTCGTAATCAACTGAAGCATAAAGTATCCCGGGTATGTTTTCGTAATTAGCGAAATTATTAAGATATTCTTCGGCTTCGATATAGTTCATTTCTTATACAAATTATACTATGCACTTATTCAGCATGTCTTCATAGAGGCCTGAAAAGGTAAAGCTAGACGATGCTTGACATATATGGAATACATACCTTAAACTGATCATAAACCATCAGGCTGCAAGAGCCGGTTGTTCGAGTGTTTGCTATAATAAAACAAAGAAGTCTAGACAGTCAGGGATTAGTATGAGCAGAAGGATGTTGTAAAAAATGACGCAGAGGATAGCAGAAATAAAGAGAAATCATCCTGTCAAGACAGGTAGGTCCACAAAAAGAGGGTTAGAATGTATGAGAGAGATTAGTGCCTATCGTCCTGGGGTCAAAATCTGTATAGAGCGGGCGCGACTAATGACTGAATCTTTCAAGCAGACTGAGGGAGAACCTACTATTAAAAGGAAGGCAAAGGCTTTAGATCATGTGTTGCAAAACATGAGTATTTATATTGAGGACGGGCAGCTTATTGTAGGTAACTATGCCAGTACTCCTTATTCTTTGCCTGTTTACCCTGAGGTGGCTGTGCGTTGGGTGGTGAAGGAGACTAATGCAAGCCTCAAAGACCTCATAAATGATGCAGATAAGAAGGAATTAGCGGAAATTGCTGCTTATTGGGGTAACAAACAGGCTCATGGTAAGGAACGAGAATACCTTACTGAAGATCTAAGGCCCTACTGGGCATACAACGGGGCCACAATGTTGTGGCGTGGCGCTGAGTCAGGTGTGCCAAATTATGACAAGATATTTCGTTTGGGATTAAAGGGGATAATGAAGCAAGCAGAGGACAGGTTGACATCCCTTTCCGATATGACACTTTTACCTAAGGATTATGTAGAGACAATTGATTTCCTACGAGCAACAATAATTACTTTAAAAGCAGTCATTAACTTTAGCAAAAGGTTTGCTAAGAAGGCGTGTGAGTTGGCTATCGTAGAAACTGATACTGGAAGAAAGAAGGAAATGAAGAAACTTGCTAATAACTGCGAGTGGGTGCCGGAAAACCCACCACGAGATTTTCACGAAGCATTGCAATCATTCTGGTTTATCCACATAATCACTCACATGATTGAGCTTTATATGAATGGGTGCGCGGTGAGATTGGATCAGTTACTGTATCCATATTATGAAAAAGATAAAAAAGAGGGCAAGCTTACTGAAGAGGGAGCGCTAGAATTGTTGGAGTGTTTGTTCTTGAAGATGGACGAACATACGCAGCTTATGCCACCAGTGACGCTGTCAGGCTCAGGGACAGCGCACGGCTGGAGCACCATTGCTGTAGGTGGGGTCAACAGAGAGGGCAAGGATGCCAGCAATGAATTATCTTACTTAATATTGGATGCATGTAGGGAGTTGCAGCTACCCCAACCGTCTATAGCTTTCCGTTATCACGATAATATACCTCATGATTTAGTATTAAGAGCCATTGATCTGGCAAGAACAGGAATAGGCTATCCTGCCTTTTTCAACGATAGATATGAGGTCGCTGCATTGGTGGACTTGGGGATACCGCTGGAGGACGCCAGGGATTACGGGATTGAAGCCTGCATGAGGTGGACAATCCCTGGCAAGAATATTTGCTACCGGGCTAATTGCGGGATGCTTATTCTCCCCAAGTTTCTAGAACTCGCTTTAAATCAGGGCTGGGATAAATTTAGCGGCAAGCAATTGGGACTACACACACGTGATCCGATAACCTTCATCTCCTATGATGATGTGATGGATGTTTTCCTAGAGCAAGCGAAATTCTTTATTGAAAAGTTGGTGAGGCTCAATAATATTATTGATGTTTTTTATGAAGAAGATTTGTGTCGTCCTCTTCTCTCTCCCTTATTGGATGGCTGCATTGAAAAGGGTAAAGATTGCCGGAAGTGGTCATATTTCTACAAGACGATCTTTGGGCCAATGGGGACAACCAGTGTGGGTGATGCACTAGCAGCGATGAAAAAGCTTGTGTTTGAGGAGAAGAAAGTTACCATGAACGAGCTATTGGACGCGTTGAGAAACAACTGGGAGGGTAAGGAATATTTACGTCAAATGTTCATCAATGAAGCCCCAAAGTTTGGGAATGATGATGATTATGTTGACCATATAGTATTCGATATCCAGAAAAAGGTAACGGATATAGTGAAGTCCTACACTAATTATCTTGGATTTCCTTACCTCATGGATGGCAGTTCAGGAGCTGCTTACTGGGGCTATAGCGGATTGTTGGCAGCTACCCCTGATGGCAGGAAGGATCTACAGGCATTCAACGATGGTACAATCTCACCAGCTATTGGTGAGGACAAAAAAGGTCCAACAGCAGTGTTGGCATCAGTAGCTAAGGTGGATCCACGCCAGACATTCAATCAGCTTCTCAACCAGAAGTTCCTGCCCACCTTCTTGGAAGGTGAAAACAGAGAGTTATTTAGTGCTTATCTTAAGACCTGGGCGGATTTAGGAATCCACCATGTGCAATTCAATGTTGTAGATGCTAAGAAATTGTGTGCTGCTCAGAAGAATCCAGAGGAATATTCTGATTTGGTTATAAGAGTGGCTGGCTACAGTGCCTACTTTGTGGATCTACCGAAAGGGCTTCAAGATTCCATAATTGAGAGAACTGAACAAGATTTGGTAGGCGTTTAGAGATATGTCAATAAAATATATGCCACTTTAGCCAAACTTCTAGCGAAAAGGGTATCTGTTTGATGTCTTAACAAGCAAGGAACCTTCTAAAGGTTAAAATAATAAAAGGAATAAAAGGAGGAAAAAAAAGAATGGGAAAATTAGATGGCAAGGTAGCAGTGATTACAGGTTCAGGTAGAGGAATAGGCAAGGCAACGGCAATGCTATTTGCTCAGGAGGGGGCAAGCGTAGTGATAAACGATATTGACCCAACTCCAGCAGAAGAAGCAGTGAAGGAGATACAAGCTAAAGGTGGAAAAGCTGTCGCCTGTACTGCTGATATAACCAAAGCAGAGCAGGCCCAGAAACTAATGGATACCGCTGCTGAGAAGTTTGGTACGCTGGATATAGTAGTAAACAATGCTGGGATAACCAGGGATGCCATGGTCCACAAGATGACTGATGCCCAATGGAACATCTGCATTGATCTCTGTCTCAAGGGTACTTTTAACTGCATTCGAGCTGCTTCCCAATACATGATGAAGGAAGGGCATAATGGCAGAGTAATTAACATATCCTCAGTAGCTGGGTTAATGGGGAATATTGGGCAGATTAACTACTCCGGCGCCAAGGCAGGGCTTATTGGTATGACCAAGACTATAGCTAAGGAATGGCAAAGATTTGGCATAACTTGTAATGCCGTGGCTTACGGAATAGTCGACACCCGGTTAACTAAGGAAAAGGAAGCGGGCGAGGAAGTTAGCGGAGAAAAGGTAGGAATTCCCAAGAAGGTCAGAGATTTTATGATGCAGCAAGCAGGTGGTGCTGTTATGCAGCCGGAAGACGGTGCCAAACCGATATTATTCCTTGCCTCGGATGATGCCCGATTCATCACTGGCAACGTAATAAATGTCTCTGCCGGAATGTACATATAAATAAAAGCTGAGAAGGTAACGCTCTGCGCTACAGAGTAAGACAGTTGGACTTTATCGCCAAGTTACTCGCCGTCAGCCGTAAGAATGAAAGCTTACTCTGTATTGGCCTTGACCCGGACCCGGAGCTTATACCACGGGTAACCGCTTTAGAGTTCAACCGAGCTATAGTAGATGCTACTTGTGACTTGGTGTGTGCTTATAAACCCAATCTGGCTTTCTATGAAGCTTTAGGAATCGAAGGGCTTACTACCTTAGAGGGGACCATTAAATATATCCCTCCCGATATCCCTGTGATCGGGGATGCCAAGCGCGGTGATATCGGCAATACTGCCCGAGCTTATGCTAAAGCTCTTTTCGACACGTTTGGTTTTGACGCTGCCACAGTCAATCCCTACCTCGGCTTCGACTCTATAGAGCCTTTCATCAGCTATAAAGATAAGGGAGTATTCGTTTTATGTCGAACATCAAACCCTGGAGCTCTAGATTTTCAAGACCTCCGTTCTACCGATAGCCTCTCTATCTATGAAATAGTGGCACGAAAAGCCCAAGAATGGAATGTCCATGGTAACATTGGCCTGGTAGTGGGAGCTACCTATCCCGAGGAGTTAAAGAAAATACGCTCAATTTGTCCCGAAATGCCTTTACTCATTCCTGGTATCGGCGCTCAAGGTGGAGATTTAGCCTCGGCAGTCAACTATGGAACGGATACCCAGGGAGAAAAAGCAATCATCAGCGTCTCTCGGCAAATTCTTTATGCCTCCAGGGAAAAGGATTTTGCCCAAGCAGCCAGGAGTGTTGCTGAAGAAATCCGCAACCAAATCAATTCTTGTCTAAAAGTAAAATGACAGAGTCTATTTTATCACTCTCACTTCATTCCGCTTGCTTAGAGGGATAGGAAGAATTGTTAAACGAGATCCAAGATGACTGTAGCCATAAAGGTTGGCGATACAGTTCGGCTGCGCAAGCCCCACCCTTGTGGTAGCTACGAGTGGGAAGTAGTGAGAACAGGCGCCGACATCGGACTTAAATGTCTTAAATGCCAGCGAAGAATTCTTCTGGAAAGAAACACCTTCGAGAAAAGGTTAAAAACAGTAGTCTCTGAAGGCGATTAGCTGTCTGGCAGGAAGTATGATTTACCCACAGGGAAGGATGTTGTTTCTCTATACTGATTGTTATGAGAATGCTGTTCTCAAAACGAGTATTACCGACAAGCAAAGGATTGGAGTGAACTTTGGATATCAGGCTTATGTCTTAAAGCCAGATTTAAGTGTCGATGCTATCTCTGCTAAAGGAATACTTCTCTGTTCCCCACTTTTCATATCACGCAATGTTGCAGTTTGGTTTTCTATTTCGTCCTTCCCTAGAATAATCGTGTAGCTGGCGTCACGAGCATCGGCCTGTTTCAATTGTGCCTTCA
>JAXHSX010000136.1:0-5169 GCA_034190625.1 Chloroflexota bacterium | reverse complement strand
GAATACGGAATATCTGCGCCTCCGAGTATCTTTTTGCTTTCACTTATGCTTCCTCCTGTTCTTATTTTACAGGAGTCTCGCATTTAAGATGATCCTATTTTCGGGGGGCAGGCCAGATTGAGCATCGTTTCTAGTGCAAATTTCAATTTAACTAGTCGCAAATTCGCCTTTTTCAGCGACCACCTTTTACTTCCATTTTTCTCATAGCTTAGCTCTTCTGAAAACTAAGACTAAAAATATCCATTTGCAATATAAAACAAATCACCTGCCCACTCCACGGATTCATGTATAACATGTTCTCTTCCAAAAGAACTAGCAATACAAGTAGTAGAAACTAAGTTGTTACAAAAGACACTCTCGGAATAATTTGCACTGATAGTAACATTATGCTAGATTTGTCTACAAAATAAAATGACCCAAATAGAATTAGCTCGAAAAGGCATTATTTCACCGCAGGTGAAGTTTGTAGCTCAGAATGAAGGCCTAGAAGCGGACTTTATACTACAAGGCTTACTTGAAGGCACGATTATAATCCCTGCTAATCCCAAGCACGAGAATTTGGTCCCGTGCGGTATCGGTAAGGGATTGAAAACCAAGGTCAACGCCAATATTGGGACATCCTCCGAGTTCTTCGATTTAGAAATGGAGCTCAGTAAGCTGCAGATTGCTATCGAGTTTGGCGCCGATACCGTTATGGACTTAAGCACAGGAGGTAACGTATCAGCTATAAGAAAAGCTATCACTAATGCCAGTTCCTTGCCTATAGGTACCGTGCCCATCTATCAAGCTGCTATTCAAGCTATTGAGACCCACGGGTCTATTGTGAATATGACTGCTGACGAGTTCTTCGACTGCATCGAGAGGCACGCCAAAGATGGTGTTGACTTCGTCACTGTTCACTGCGGGGTAACTCAGGCATCTATAGAAAGACTGAAAAACCAGGGTAGAGTAACCGATATAGTCTCTCGAGGGGGTGCTTTCCTTACCGGCTGGATGCTGCATAATGACAAAGAAAATCCTCTATATCAGTATTATGACCGCTTACTAGATTTAGCTCGTGAATATGATTTCGCCTTAAGCTTGGGCGATGGACTGCGTCCTGGATGCCTTGCTGATGCCACTGATAGAGCCCAAATTGAAGAGTTACTTATCATCGGTGAGCTAGTTCAACGTGCCAGAGAAGCCGATGTGCAGGCTATGGTAGAGGGACCGGGGCATTTACCGCTGGATCAGATAGTTGCCAACGTGCAACTGGAGAAAAGTCTCTGCCGTATGGCACCATTCTATGTTCTAGGTCCATTGGTGACTGATGTAGGTGCTGGATATGATCACATAGTTGCTGCCATTGGAGGCGCTATTGCCGCCGCCGCCGGGGTTGATTATTTGTGTTACGTTACCCCGACAGAACACCTTTCCCTCCCCGACGAGGAAGATGTCAAACAAGGAGTAATCGCCTCGCGCATAGCTGCTCACGCTGGCGATATCGTTAAAGGAGTAAAGGGTGCTAGTGAGTGGGACAAAAGAATGTCTCAGGCGCGCAAAACATTTGACTGGAAGACTCAAGCTGAATTGTCCCTGGACCCACAGCTTTCACGCCAGGTTCACAACAAGATTCCTTCCTCAGGGGAAACCTGTAGTATGTGCGGTAAATACTGCGCTATGGCAATAGTGGAAAAATATTTAAGCCGTTCAACCGTCAAGTGACACAGAAAAAATGTTTGAGAAGATTTCAAGATCTGCTGAGATACCTACCCTTATTATTAACAGAGGGGTAATAAAGCATAAATATCACGAGTTCCACGACAGATTCAGCAGGGCAAAAATTTACTATGCACTAAAAGCCAATCCCCACCCGGAGATTGTAAGAGTTCTGCACGAATGTGGCTGCGCTTTTGAGATTTCATCTCAAGGGGAGCTCGAACTTCTGCTCAAGTTAAAAATCTCACCCAGTGAAATCATATCTGGCAATCCAATTAAGGAACAATCTTTTATTAAGCTTGCGCATGCTCATGGTATAGAATTATTTACTTTCGATTCATACGCCGAGGTAGCAAAGTTATCTCAATTCGCCCCAGGCAGTAAGGTCTGTGTGCGCCTTGCTGTATCCAATGAAGGCAGTGAGTGGCCTTTGAGTAACAAATTTGGTGTAGATATGGAAGAAGCAGTGGAATTATTGATCAATGCTCAGGAGAAAGGGCTTACGCCTTACGGTATTGCCTTCCACGTCGGCTCACAATGTACCAATGCCCAGGCTTGGGACAGTGCAATCGAAAAGAGCAAGATGGTCTGGGAATTAGTGAAAGACATAGGTATAAGATTATATATGCTGAATATCGGCGGTGGCTTCCCAGTCAAATATACAAAGCCTGTGCCTTCTCTCGAAGAGATTGCTCAGGTAATCGCTGATTCTGTAAGAAAGAATTTTCCCGATGATATAGAGCTTGTGGTGACGCCGGGCAGGGCTCTTGTAGGAGAAGCAGGCACCTTAGTCGCCACAGTCATTGCCAAAGCTGCTCGTGACGGGCAAAAGTGGTTGTATCTCAATGTGGGTGTATTTAATGGCTTAATGGAATCTATCGGCGGTATTAAATACCCCATTGCCACAGTGGAATACGACCCAAATGTTAGCAGAGGTAACGATGGAATCAGCAAGTGGACTTTAGCTGGACCATCCTGTGACAGCTTCGATGTTATGTCAACTGAAGTTGAGCTTCCCGATCTCGATATTGAGGAGAGAATCCATATCATGTCTGCCGGCGCCTATACTACCGCCTACGCCTCCGAATTCGACGGCTTTCCCATTCCCATAACCCATTTTGTAGATTAAAAAGATTACCGAATACCGCCATTCCCACCACCAGTGTGACCTCTATTATCATTTGTCAGAAATCTCGTAACGTTTTCAGTATAAAAGAAGTTGGGCGAAGCCGAATTTAGGCAGAGCAAGGAGAAACCCAAGAAACTGAGATATTCCATCCGAGAGCACTGAACAAACCGTCATTTTGTTCAGGTATTCCCCACAGTGTTTTGGGCATTCCGCCCATTTTGTAGATTAGACACGTCACCGCTCTTTACGTATATGAGCTATCCGATTTTTAGTATTCTTCTCCTCCTCTTCCTTTAGCTCCCTTATCTTATCCTCTGAATATCCCAGGATGCCAGCAAGTATTTCATCAGTATGCTGCCCTAATGTGGGAGGTGGCGAATAGTCTTCTTTTATAGTAGGCATCTTGATAGGATTACCCGCTAGTTTTATCTTGTCGCCCGAAGAATGCCCCATATCCAGTATCATTTTATTGTGAAGCACCTGGGGATCGGTAGCCACCTTATCCACCGTATTTACCGGACCAGCAGGAGTATCATCTATCCGCATTAGCTCCATCCACTGCTCTGTAGTAGCTTGCCTTAGAATGTTATTCAGGATTTCATCGCATTCTTGCCTATTTTCCCAGCGAGCATCTTGAGTACTGAATCTGGGATCGTCAATCATCCACTCAGCGTTTAGAGTCCGACAAATTCTGGGCCAACACACACCCAGGGTGATATACCCATCTTTGGTAGGATAAGCGCCGAAAGGCACAATGCTTAAGTGTTTCGAGCCTTCCGCCTTGGGTATGTCACCAGAGCAAAGGTAATAAGATAAGTGATATGCCATAAGGGCTACGCAGGCATCCAGCAGGGAAACCTCTACCTTTTGCCCCTCCCCAGTCTTTTCTCGGGCAGCTATGGCAGCACAAATCCCCAAGGCAGCAAATATACTAGCGCTCAGGTCACCAATAGCAGGGCCCGGCTTTATTGGTGCTTCTCCAGGCTTACCAGTAACGCTGAGGATACCGGCTAAACCGAGAGCGATTATATCGTACGATGGCCAGTCACGGTATGGTCCCGACGAGCCATAGCCAGTAACTGAACAACAGATAATCCGTGGGTTTATCTTCTTTAAGGTCTCGAAATCAGCACCCAGCCTTTCCATCACCCCGGGGCGATAATTGTCCCAAACAACATCCGATATTTTGATCAAATCGCGGAAAGCTTCTTTGCCTGAAGGAGTTACCATATCTAGAGTTAAGCTCTTCTTGCTGCGATTCATAGACATGAAATAATAGCTTTCACCTTTATACCTCGGTCCAGCAAAAGCGCGACTGGCATCCCCCTCTGGTGGCTCAATTTTAATCACCTCAGCCCCTAAATCACCGAGTATCATCGATCCAAAGGGACCAGCGATAAAATTCTCTAAAGCTAAAACTCTTATACCGCTAAGTGGGCCGTTCATATTTATCTTTCCTTCGTTCTTTAGACTTTCTTCGTTCCGAAAGTCATTACTTTCATTAACGGATCTATATCTTCCAGCGACTCCAGCTTTGAAGCTAATTCTAATACTCTATCCACCTCTTTTGGCGAAAGAGCCACTGAGGCACAATCTCTAAACTTACCAACCAGTTCTTCTCGTGATAAAGGATTCCCAGGTTCGCCTTTTGCCGCTTTCACTTTGTATGACAAAACCCTACCATCTTTGAGCTTTACTCTTATCTCTACCGGCGTAAAAGCATCCTTGGGTATCTCTGGATCAACTATAATTCTAGTCTTCGAAATAAGGTCTTGAATTACAGGCTTCTTCACGATTTCATCCGTAAACTGTGCTAAGGTTGCTCTACCTTTAATAAAAGAAAGGGCAGCACAGAATTCCAGGCTAAACTTTCCTTCCAGCCCAGTTTGAGGTTGATGGTGAAAGGCGGCTAAAGGTATAAAAGAGCCGGTATGATATTCTATCTCAGCTATATCAGCAGGGCTAAGAGTGTATTTATCTCTAATCTGTAAGGCAGCGTCTATTCCAGCATGAGTGGCTCGGCAAGAAGGATAGGGCTTAATTTCCAAGCCAGAGCAAATATTAAATCTCTGCCCCAGATCCTGAGTATATAAATTGGACTCATCTCCGCCACCAAGAACAGAGCTATAATTTTCTGGACCATCGAAGATGCTTTCATCAGCAGTAAACCCTTGTTTAGCCAAACTAGCTGCCACTACCCCGTTTCTCGCAGCATTCCCAGCATGAAGCGGCTTAGTCATAGTGCCAAAATTTCGCTTTAATCCTCCGGTTAGCGAGGCAGCAATACCCAAAGCAGCTTTGCTTCTGTCAACGTCTAGCTTCAGTAGCTTGGCAGCGGCAGC
>JAXHSX010000135.1:0-2935 GCA_034190625.1 Chloroflexota bacterium | reverse complement strand
CCTGGTAGTAGCAGCCGCTAAAGCAGGCATGGATAAAGAAAATTTGGAAACAAGATACCCCCGTCTGGGCGAGATACCCTTTCAGAGCGAAAAGCAGTACATGGCTACCCTTCACCCCCGAGATGGAGGAAGGACAGTCTATGTCAAGGGCTCGGTAGAAAGAATCCTATCACTAAGTAAGTATATTTTAAAAGGAAAGGAAGTCGTTCCGCTCGAAGAGGATGATGCTCAATCCATCATGCAGGCTAATACCTCTATGGCAAAAGAAGCAATGAGAGTCCTCGCTGCAGCTTACGTTGATTTCCCAAGCGAATTAGAGAAGCTTAGACATGAAGATATCAAAGGCAGCCTTATCTTTGTTGGACTGGCAGGAATGTCTGACCCACCACGCGAGGAGGCAAGAGAAGCTATACGATTATGCAAACAAGCAGGCATCAAGGTAATGATGATCACCGGTGATTACAAAGTGACCGCCGAATCCATTGCTAGCAGACTAAACTTACCACCTGGTAAAGCTGTCTCTGGCATTGAACTTCAAGAGATGAGCGACGAGGTATTGCTACAGGAAGTAGAGGGTATCTCGGTATTTGCCCGCATAGAGCCGCTGCATAAACTTAGAATAGTAAATGCGCTGAAGAGCCATGGACACGTAGTCGCAATGACAGGAGACGGGGTTAACGACGCTCCTGCACTCAAATCGGCTGATATCGGCATTGCCATGGGCATCACCGGTACAGATGTAGCTAAAGAAGCCTCCGATATGATTCTGGCTGATGATAACTTTGCTTCGGTAGTAGCAGCGGTAGATGAAGGCAGAGCGATTTTTAACCGACTACGCAATGTAATCTTCTTCTTACTAAGTACTAATATCGGAGAGCTGTTTGCACTAATCCTATCCCTCTTATTCATAGGTGAAGTACCTCTACTGGCAGTTCAGATTATCTGGGTCAACTTAGTAACTGACACTGCAGCAGCCGTCCCGCTAGGGCTTGAGCCAAAGAATAAAGATGAACTCAAACAACCACCACGCCACCCTAAAGTAGGTCTCCTCTTCCCTGGTCTGTTACTTCGCATTGGGTTCTTATCAATGTTAATGAGCGTTGGGATCTTCACCATTTTCAACTGGGCGCAAGCCAGAATGAGTATAGAGGAAGCCCGTACAATTGCCTTTTGTTCTATGGTTGCCTTCGAATGGTTCCGGGCGTTTAACGCTCGCTCCGACGAGTACACTATATTCAAATTAGGTATTTTCCAAAACCGCTGGTTGATCCTGGCTATATCGGTAGCCATCCTATTACAGCTAGCAGTCATTTACGTACCCTTCCTGCAGGTAGCATTCAGTACAGTACCATTGACTATTGACAAATGGGGTATCGCCCTCGCTGCTGGAGGCACTCTGTTTATAATCGAGGAAACCCGCAAAGTTTTGTTCCCCCGGCTTTTCAGCCTCGGAAAATGGAGACCCCATGAAAAGACCGCTTGATCTAAGTTATATATGTATACTGCCGCCTAATACACCATAGCCCCTGCATATCGATGACTGGTACAATCCCTTTAGCTTGACGTAGCTACCAGACGGGATAGCTGATTCGGAGATAATAAAAGACCTGGTCACTTAAAGAAAAGCAGGAGAATCCAATGATGAACCCTCCCACAGATAAGTCTGCAAGAATGGGAGAATAATTATGCCAGGCTCATAGCCTGATGCAAAGCAGAATCAACATTCTGATGTGTATCCTGAGTTAAACCTTCAGCTATCAGATTTGCCACCTGGAGCAACCTGCCCTGCTCAGACCCTGACAGGCGTTCTACCAACTCTTCCACCCTTCTGCCCAAGAGCACTTGCCGCTCCAGCGAAATTTTCTTTGCCTTCGGTAATGATAGCAATGGGTGAGCAAAAAGTATCGGTCGAAGTAAAGCTGTCTGGTAGATAAACTTAGCTTGCCGATCTGTTGCAGCCGCTGCAGATATTGCTTTATCCTCTTTGGGAAACCACACCCATTCCAAACCAAAAGCAGCCTGGCAATCAATAAAATCGTGGTCAACTAAAAAAATGCTGGCTTCACAATCCTTAACAGCTCCAGACAGTTTATAAATAACCTGCTCCAGAACTGTTGAATCGATCCCCTTGATCAAAGCTATTTGACGGCAATTTTCAGGAATTCTAAAAATACGATATTCAAGGGAACCATGCAAAACACTATGAGCCGCTTCATGCCGCAAAGCTCCCTGCCGCGCTAACTTGCTGAATTCAGTTAACCGCTCCAAACAAACGCTTATCCGGGGATAACCTTGCCACACATCATAATAACAGACAGATTCTTCGTCATCAGTAATATTTATACCCAGCCTGAATTTTTCCTCACGAAGGAAATCTCGTATCATAGCAGCATTCTCAGCTACAAAAACTCCAACCTTGTAAGGCGATTTGGAGCCAAAACGCCGATAACAATCGTGGAGGGTATTCGCTATTTCCCTCTCAACACCACGAGGAATACGTCCCCTGGTAATGACGCTCATCTCAATCTTAGCCATGTCTAATTGCAACAAAGATAGCAATGTTAACGAGCAAAGTCAACAACCCCAGCCTTACAAGTAAAAAAGATAATCTACACAGTTTAAAGTTGTTTCTCTACTTGTACGCCAGACTAAACATATTTAAGGTGACAAGACAGCTTTTGCAGGTAACCCGCCTATTCAACCCTGAATGATAAACAGAAAATATGTAACATGGAGACTCCTCTTCTTGACAGTTCCGATATAATAGAGCTATTCTGGTTCACATTACAACAGGGCATAAGCACTGCCTGATGAACAAGAAAGATTTGATCAAAGTCTACCCTATCACACCAGATCTCAAGCTTCTAAACATCGGGACATCCATTCCCGGCTACGGTAACTTTTTGGGAGCCTATCTACTGTGTGGTGAAAAGAA
>JAXHSX010000134.1:0-5016 GCA_034190625.1 Chloroflexota bacterium | reverse complement strand
CCTGGAAATAGTATCCACAGAGTAATCCCCTCTTTTCAATCCCAAGACGAACAGTTGCCCCAGATTATCTACGTCTGCCTTAAGGAAACCAAGCAATTTCCTGCCATAGACTCGATTTGCTAGGCACTCAAAAGAGGCTACAGTAGTTTTTCCCTCTTGGCATATGTGGCAACTATCCGGCAGGGCAACGAAATTAGCTAAATATTTGACACTAGCAGTCTGATTGTCTAATGAAGTGAGATCTGGATCATTAAGTTTGAGAGTCAGGTAAGGATGATCTTGTTTGATATTCGGGGACGCATTCATTATAGATGCAGAATAGCCAAGGATGGGAATGTTTCCACCATTCTGGGTATCGAAAAAGGCAACGTAGTTGGCGTGAGGTAACATGGCACCGATATCTTGGTCGAGAAAACAATGTTCGCACAGCTCCTCTTTCCATTGAGGAAACTTCTTACAGGAACGACATGGCGCCTGGCCTTCATAGTTAACAGGAAGCACGAAAGAAGATTCTTGCCATGAATCATTTCCTAATATCGTCTGGTGGAATCGCTTTTGTTTTCGTTCATTTAGAGCGGCAGCAACATTATTCAATACAATTCCAAAACCTCCACCGTTTTCTTTAGCAGCCTGAAAGCCAGAATCATCCAACTCGGCTGAGGCTAAGTTTAGCGACAGCTCTCCATTGAGCTGACTTAGAAACCATTCGTCGGCAAAGCTCTGTATCTGCTCCACAGCTTCTTTGACTCGGGAGGTGTTGGGCAATAGCAAGTAGAAGCGCCCACCCGAGTTCATGAGTACATGGAGACATAGCGGCAACTTCAGGAGGTAAAGCAACTTGTGAGCTGCAATCTCTGAGCAAAGCTGTACATAGAAAGAGCGAGCCCTCAGACGCCTGGCTACACCTCCACCAACTCCGATGCTGGCAATATCAAAGATATAATTTTGAATGCCTGAAATATCTCCGACAACAAGGCGAAATCGTTGAATGTCATCGCGGCGAAGTTCTGCTTCAGTCAAGGTATCAGTTTCCCTATGGTAAAGATACAGGCAACTGGCGATTGCCGCCGTGGTTTTTAAGTGATCGAAGAGGGAAACATCCGGGATAGCCTCTTGAGTATTGCTGGGAATACACCAGCAATAACGTTGAAGAATATTAAGTAAATGGCTTAATACAGAATCGAAGTCGGCTAGATTCAGCCGGCTTTTCTCAGAACGAAATATCTTTTCGAAAGAGTCACCAAAAGAACCAGAGCCTGAAATGATCTTATCAAGCTCGCCGGGATAGTAATGGTCAAATTTATCGGGGAATATTGTTTGCAATGAAGTTATGTCTTGCAATGGCAAAGGGTGATATCTTCCCAGGATTACTTCGTCGGCTTCTTTGTCAGCTTCCTGCCCCAGCCTTTCCAGCACGGAGGCTAAAGGCGTGGTTTTATAATCTTGCCATTGCTCATTTCTGTTACCTCTCTCCGAGGAGGATAAATTATCCGCCTTGCTCACCAGGGTAGCCAACATCCTGGCATGATCATCCTTAATGCTTTGTACCAAAAGCTCCTGTGGGAAGTGTTGTTTATCCTCGTGATGTTTTAAAACCAGTTCTTCCAGCAGTTCTACATCGGCGGTTGGGGCAAACACATCTTTGTTTATCTTTACAAAGTCAGCAGAAAATTTGGGATGTTGCCCCTTATCAAGATGCAGAAATTTACCGCGGTGTATAAGCTTTCCAATGTCGTGAAGCAGGGCAGCTAAAATAACTGTTTGATATTCTCTCCCTGTATCCTCCATGTCTCCCTTAGCTCAACCCTTTAGCTTACATTATAAGCAACTAGACGACAGTTGTATATAAGGAATAGACTTTTCCTAAAAAATTCTCCTGGGGAGTGACCGTGAATAGCTGCTTGTTGAATCAGCCTTAATCCGTTTTCTGCCAACAGCCCAATTAATACACTTCTGCTCATATTACCATCCATGTCAATATATATCCACTATTCGCTGCGCTAGGCGGAATTATCGTCGCTATCCAAGGCTTCCCTCACCTGCCCGACGAAATCTCGAAGGGAGGTCAAGGAAGGGTCGGATTCCATAAGATGGATGATCTGGCTGCCGATGATCACTCCGTCAGCTAAGCTGGCTATTTGCTTAGCCTGCTCAGGGGTGGATATGCCAAAGCCAACACAAAGAGGCAGCAGGTGACTTTGGTCTGTGACACCCTCACCCTTACCCTCTCCCTTCAAGGGAGAGGGTAGATGAGGATGAGTCCCCTGGTGTGACGCAACTCTCTTTACACGGGAGATAAATGCTTCCAGGTCTAAAGGCAGATTATCTCTGGCTCCGGTAACCCCGGTCAGCGAAACCAGATATATAAAACCGCTGGACCTCTGGCTTACGAGGCTAATACGCTCATCGCTGCTGGTAGGGGCAAGAAGGTAAATAAGATCAAGTCCATGATTTTTTGTCACAAGTTCCAGTTCTGAGCCTTCTTCGGGAGGAAGATCAGGAACGATCATGCCATCTACGCCGCAGTTAACGCAGGCGTTACAGAATGAGTATAGTCCACCCTCATGCCCCTCGCCAGATAAATGGCGGGGTGGACGAGGGCCACCCTCACCCTCACCCTGACCCTCTCCCATCAAGGGAGAGGGTATTTCCGTCAAGGGACTAGCGAGGAGACCCTCCCCTCGTCCTACCTTATTTGTCAAGGGACGAGAGGGAACGCCACTATAGTTTAAGACGGGGTTAAAGTAGGTCATAAAGACCAGGGGAACTTCAATCTTTTTCCGCAGTTCCCTGGCTACATCGAGACAAAGTTGAGGGGTAACTCCGTTTTGCAGAGCATGAAAGCTTGCCTTCTGAATCATAGTGCCATCTGCCAGAGGGTCAGAGAAGGGAATCCCCAGTTCAACTATATCGCAGCCTCCCTCCGCAAGAACATGAACTGCCTTAAACGTCATTTCAATGCTGGGATAGCCTACGGTAACATAGGGGATAAAAGCTTTACGATTGGTTTTGTTAAAGGCAGAGGCTATACGATTCATGTTTTTTCACGCTTCTCTCGCAATGATATCTCTTTCATTACAATGTCTATATCTTTGTCTCCGCGTCCGGATAGATTAACTACAATTATCTTTCCCTTGTCCAGGGTATTGGCTAACCTGGCAGCGTAAGATATTGCATGAGCTGGCTCAAGAGCCGGGATAATGCCTTCAGTGCGACAAAGTAGTTGAAAGGCTTCCAATACTTCATCATCGTTCACGGCAACATAAGTGGCACGTCCCGTGGCTTTGTAATGACCATGCTCAGGTCCTACTCCAGGGTAATCCAGACCAGCGGAGATGCTGTGAGTTTCCCTGATTTGCCCGGCATCATCTTGAAGAAGATATGATTTCGCGCCATGAAGTACTCCTGCTTTTCCTGCGACTAATGAGGCAGCGTGTTTCCCTGTTTCTACGCCCCTTCCCCCAGCCTCTACCCCGATAAATTTGACATCTTTGTCCTTCTCAAAGGGATAGAAAATCCCTACTGCGTTGCTCCCCCCACCGACACAGGCGATTATGTAGTCAGGTAAACGGTGGCACCTGGCCAAAATCTGCTCTTTGGTCTCCTTCCCTATGACTGTTTGAAAATCACGCACCATCATGGGATAGGGATGAGGACCTACTACCGAACCCAAAAGATAATAAGTGTCTCTCACATTGGTCACCCAATCTCTTATAGCCTCGTTAATAGCGTCTTTCAGCGTTCTACTACCCCCGGAGACAGGACGCACCTCAGCGCCCAATAGCTCCATACGGAAAACGTTAAGAGCCTGACGGTGTATATCTTCTTCTCCCATATAGACTATGCAATTCAGACCCAACTTGGCACATACGGTGGCAGCAGCTACTCCATGCTGTCCTGCCCCTGTCTCGGCAATAATTCTCTGCTTTCCCATTCTTTTAGCCAGAAGACCCTGCCCCAGAGCATTGTTTATCTTGTGCGCCCCGGTATGTGCCAGGTCTTCCCTCTTGAGGAAAATTTGAGCGCCGCCGCAGTGCTGGGTGAGCCTTTCAGCAAAGTAAAGCGGCGTTGGTCTTCCCGAGTAATCTCGAGACAAAGATTCAAACTCAGCCCAAAAGGATGCGTCATCTTTGGCCTGCTTATATGCTAACTCCAATTCCTCCAGAGCAGGCACGAGAATCTCAGGCACAAACTTGCCTCCGAACTCTCCGAAGTAACCACGGGAATCAGGATTTTGATTCATTATTTACCCTCACGTCCCTCGACAGATACACCCTTTCCCTCTCCCATCAAGGGAGACATAATACCATCGATACTCCTCACTACAGTGATGAATGCTTCGATTTTAGCTATATCCTTAACACCGTCAATCTCCACTCCGGAAGATACATCTACCCCCCAGGGAGACGCTACTCTAATCGCCTCGGCTACATTGTCCGGACTGAGTCCACCTGCTACTATCAGGGGGGATTTTTTCGTTAGAGTGCTAACCAGCCTCCAATCAAAAGTTGTACCCGTTCCACCATACATATCTTTGGCCTCCGAGTCAAGAAGAAATAAGTGAGCCTTTTCACTAAGTTGCTCTGTCCAGAATTCTAATTCATGTAGTATTTTTGCAGAATTCTGATGCTGCCCTATACGAATTGCCTTGATTACAGGTCTTTCAATCTCATGGCAATACTCCCAGGACTCATCACCACTTAGCTGAACCCAATCCAGCCCACAGAACTCGGCGATCTTATTCACCTCAGACGCTTTCTCATTGACAAAAACGCCGACTACCAGAGGAGTATTTGTACATCCTCTCACAGCGTCAACTATTTCTTTCGCCTGGGCGGCGGTTACCTGACGTTTACTGGGGGCAAAAACCAATCCAATAAGGTCAGCACCCGCTTTGGCGGTAGCTAAAGCACACACCCTGTCCTTTATTCCACAGATTTTTACTTTTGTCATAGTGCGCACCCTCACCCTAACCCTCTCCCATCAAGGGAGAGGGTACTAATTCTTTCATCTTAG
>JAXHSX010000133.1:0-4833 GCA_034190625.1 Chloroflexota bacterium | reverse complement strand
TGATATCAAGAAGCCCCTCATCTCGACGTTCCGGGGAATCGGTTGTGCTAATAACAGGTGGCTTAGTCTTCCAGTTAGACGGGAAGAAACTCATTAGCTCTCTGGCTTTTGCTACAGCTTCTTCGTCACTGTCAGTAAGTATATCGCAGCAACCGGTGGTAGTAGCATGAAGCAAAGCCCCTCCTATTTCATCCCTGGTAGCATCCACAAAAGTTACTGCTTTAAGAAGCTCGGGTGACGCCACTGACATAAAGCTCACATTCTTACGCATAATATACCAATCGACCATCATAGGAGAATAAGCTGAGCCAGCATAGCAAGGTCCGAGCAGCAAACTGATTTGGGGGATGACGCCACTGCCAAGGTGAGGTGAATAATACATGCCACCAGCACCACCGACAGTAGTACCACGAGCCAACTGCCTGAATCCACCCCTTCCAAACATATCGTGAAGTCTTTCCCCACCAGAATCGACTATCCCAATATAGGGAATTCCTTCCTCCACAGCCCACATCATGATTTTGCTCACCTTGGCTCTTAAAGTCACGCCAAAAGTCCCGGCTAGAGTGGTGAAATCGTGAGCATAAGCTAGAGCAGGGCGGCCATGTATATTCCCACAACCAATAACCACGGCATCCCTCGGCAAATCTCTCTCGTCTATGTCAAATCCGGTTTTAAAAGATTTTGCCCACAGATTTATCTCTTCAAAAGCTCCTTCATCAAAAAGCAACCCCAGTCTCTCCCATGCTGTCAACTTCCCTAAACCATGCTGCTTTTCAATCTCCTTTGAACCTCCTCCCTGCTGCAAAGGCTTCCTTCGTTCGGCAACCTGTTCAACCTTTTGTTTCATATTCATTGGCTATATTTCCTCCTTTTCATAACATTTTGACCTCACAAATACTTAACTCTGCTTCGTTCTTTATACAAGCGATGTCTCTGCCACCTTGGCTATGATTTCATGACAGTAGTCGGTAGAACCAAAAAGCAGTTCGTCCCTCTTAGCTCTCTTAAAATAGAGTGGCATATCATGGTCTTCGGTCATACCAATAGAGGCGAAAATATGAATAGCTTGATTTACCACCCGCTTGCAAGCTTCATTTACCCACGCTTTAGCTATATTTACTTCTTTATCACAAGATATGTTACTACTCATCATCCATGCCGATTTATACGTAATGAACCTCGAGGTATCAACATCAATCGCCATGTCAGCACAGTAATGCTGAATGACCTGAAAACTACCGATAGGGCGCTCAAATTGTACGCGCTTCTTGGCATAATCAATTGTCATTTCTAATACTTGCTGAGAGATTCCTACCATATCGGCACAATTAGCTAATTTTGCCTTTTTAAGTGTTTCCTCAACAATTCCCCAACCTTTGCCCAAATCTCCCAACACATTATTTCCTGTTACTTCAACATCTCTAAAGGCAACCTCGCACTGTTTGTCCCCAGCAATAGTTTCAAGTAATGTAGTTTCTACACCGGCATTCTTGGCATCTACTATGAAAAGCGTGACTCTGTCACCAGTTCTGGCAGCACAAATTATGTTGTCAGCTATATGGGCATCGTTGACAAAGAGTTTGGGACCATTGATGGTATAACTGTCACCATTAGAACGAGCCTTGACCGCAATGTTAGGAGGATCATAAATAACACCAGGCTCCAACAACGCTAAAGTAACAATAGTTTCCCCTCGGGCTATTTTACTCAACAAGTCCCGCTTTTGTTCTTCGTTCCCACTATCCAGAATCGTTAAACCTCCCAGAATCACTGTGGAGAAAAAGGGACCAGGAAGACAAGCCCGACCCATTTCCTCCAATAACACTGTTAAATCCAGGAAACTACCCTCACTGCCTCCATATACCTCCGGGAACACTAAACCAATCCAACCTAACCCTGCCATCTGTTTCCATAACTCTACAGGAAAACCCTTTTTATCCTTGGCCATATTTCTTACCAGACTCTTGGGACACTGTTCAGCTAGGAAGTCTCGCGCCGAACTTCTCAGCATTTCCTGTTCTTCATTCAGACTGAAATCCACTGACACCTCCTTCTTAACCTCTAGGTAAGCCTAATCCCCTTTGTGCCAATACGGTTTTTAGTATTTCCGTAGTGCCACCTTGAACACTGTAGGCTGGAGCACATAAATACGATGAGCTTACCCACCCATCCAAAGGCACCCACTTCGAACCGTGCATTAATTGTCCATAAGGTCCACAAATTAGCGTTGCTACATCGGCAAGCTCTTGTTCAAACTTAGTGCCAAACGCTTTTGCCATAGCAGCCTCTACATTAGGAATTTCGCCTTGGGTGAGACTCCATGCTACTCGGTAGATAAGCAATCGACCCACTTCAAACTTTATGATAAGATCGCTTAACTTATAGCGTACCGATGGCTCTTTTATCAAACACTTGCCATCTAATTTGGTCTCTGTAGCGTATTTTAAAATCGCTTTAAAAAGAGGATAATTGCTCATCAATCTCTCAATACCCGCTCTCTCATAATCAAGTTGAGAAGCGATTTGATACCAACCTTGGTCAACTTTGCCTACCAGACATGTCTTGGATACTCGCACGTCGTTGAAAAATACCTCGGTCCATTCACGGACACCAGTCATACTTTCTAGAGTATTAATTTGAATGCCAGGGACTTTTAAATCCACAATGAATTCGCTAATACCTTTGTGCTTTGGTACATTAGGATTAGTTCTGACTACTAAGTAAAGATAATCAGCGTAGGATGCCCCACTGGTCCAAACCTTTTGCCCATTAAGAACGTATTCGTCGCCCTCCGCTACTGCTCGAGTGTTAAGTGCAGCTAAATCGGAGCCAGCTTCAGGCTCACTCATGCCTATAGCGAAACTAACCTCCCCAGTAATAATTTTGGGCAGGAATTCCTTTCTTTGTTCCTCAGTACCATTGGCTATAATTGCCGGTCCTATCTGTCGATCACCCCCCCAGTAGTACCCAGTGGGCGCTCCGTAACGCATCATTTCTTCAGTGACAATAAGCCGATCAAGGTAGCTACGACCTTGTCCACCATATTCCTTTGGCCAGGTCATACCAATCCACCCTCTTTGCCCCACCTTGCAGGTAAATTCTTTAGAGCGCTGCGTTAACCAGGCATCTGATACTATTTGGAAGGTTCCCTGGCTGATTTCTTCTTCCAGAAAATCATCGACTTCTTTTCTTAAACGCTCCTGCTCATCAGTGAACTGAAAATCCATGACTTATCTCCTGTTATTTATTCTCAGGCTGTTTGATTTTATCCTGGCTTTGCATCCAAGTCTACCCTGATTATGCCTGAAAATACTCCGAAATTTCTCTAGCGCGATTCTTTAGAGTTGTGGTCATGAGAGGCCAAAACATCACACTGCATTTTTAAACAGATTCTAATTAGACATGAATAATGGAAAGACCACATTATTTAAATCAGCCAATCAATGTCTCGGGGACTCCTCATAGTGAAGGCTATTGTAGCACATAATCCTCGATTTGACACCGATTATATACATTGTTAAGAAAGGGCAACAAACACTATCAGGAAGTTCCCCATTTTGGCCAAGCGAAACTAGTTAATTCCCAAGTAATAAAATATGGCTATCAAGATAACCCATATTAGCCAACCCCAATACTCTTTACTCAACTTCGCACGCATTTCTACCACCACAGAGATACTTCTTAAAAGGCGCTCCTCTCAATTATGCTGATCTAATCATCCTCATTGTTTCACTAAAGTGAAACGCCTAAGACTTTAATTAATCTTTAATTAGGGAACACCAATAACACACATAGCACACTGGAACTTGCCAGGATGCCCACCCTGATTATGGGCTACCCCCATGCGGCAATTCTTAAGTTGACGAGACGGCAGCTGAGCTTTACCCTGCATTTGCTTATACATTTCATAGACTTCCCTGCAGCCACTGGCTCCAATAGGATGTCCAAATGATTTTAGTCCACCGCTGATATTGACAGGTATCTCCCCTTCCTGAGCCCAGGCACCGGATGAAATATCCTCTTTAGCATATCCACGTTCACAGACGCCCATAGATTCAATAGCTATAACCTCGGCAATGGAAAAGCAGTCATGGCACTCTACCATGTCCAACTCCTTACGAGGATTATTTATTCCTGCTTGGGCCCAAACTGCTTGAGCTGCCCGCGCCGTCTCCTCCCAATGTGTCCAATCATAATCAGTCCTGATCTTACCCTGGCCTGGCCCTACAATAACCTCTACGCCTTTAATGGTAATGTAATCATCTCTAAATTTTTTAGCATCCTCAGTGCGGCATAAAACCGCTGCTGCTGACCCGTCTGTTACCCCACAACAATCGTAAAGTCCTAGAGGCCAAGCGATTATAGGAGCATTCATCGCCTGTTCTACGGTTATCTCGCGCTGAAGGTGAGCCTTGGGATTGCGAGCACCATTATGATGACTCTTTGCCGATACCATAGCCAGCATTCTCTTACCCTCTTCCCGGCTTAAACCATAGCGATAGAAATATCTGGTGGCTGCCATGGCATAGCGTCCAGGGGCAGTGGTATTATACCCATATACTGGGCTCCACTTGTCAGCCCCCATCGGCCCCAAGCCGCCAAAGCCTGAATCCTTCAGCTTTTCCACCCCCACCACTAAGACAAGATCATAGACTTTAGCCGCCACAGCAAATGCAGCATTCCTGATAGCCTCATACCCAGTGGCACAAGCATTCTCCACTCTGGTGACCGGTATATACTGAAGCTGTAACGGAGCTGCAATCGCAGCTCCAGTAAATCCATTTATGGTCCCTACCCACCCCGCTTGAATGTCCTTAGGTTCTATTCCAG
>JAXHSX010000132.1:0-8585 GCA_034190625.1 Chloroflexota bacterium | reverse complement strand
TGATAGCCGGGGGAGCCGATGCTAGCTTGAGTCCGGTTGGCATGGCCGGTATTGATATCATCGGAGCTTTATCGCGTGAGACAGACCCGAGCAAAGCTTCTCGTCCCTTTGACCTTAACCGTAATGGTTTTATTTATGGTGAAGGTGCTGGAATACTTGTTTTAGAAAGCTATGAACATGCTAAAAGACGGGGAGCACCAATTATAGCTGAAGTCGCTGGTGCTGGCTGGTCTTTCGACGCTTATGATCAAACTGCTCCTTCCCCTGAGGCTGAGGCCTACGCCATGAAGGTTGCTCTGGACAACGCCGGAGTAAAACCCGAGGGAATTGATTACATCAACGCTCATGGCACGAGCACCAAACTGAATGATGCTAATGAAACCAAGGCTATTAAAATGTTGTTTGGCGAAAACGCTCATAAAATCCCGATAAGTTCTACTAAGTCTATGATTGGTCATATTGTGACTGCCGCTGGCGCTATTGAAGCTATTGTTTCCATACTCATTATGCAGAGAGGCATCATTCATCCCACTATAAATTATGAGACGCCCGATCCAGAATGTGATTTAGATTATGTGCCTAATGTAGCTCGCCAGGCACAGGTGAATGCTTGTTTGACGAATAGCTTTGGTTTGGGTGGGGAGAATTGTTGTCTTGTACTGAAGAGGTTTAACGGGTGATATTTTGGTTATCGCAAAGAGCAATCATTGTTACAGCCAAAACAAACTCGGAGCGGTGTTACCCGCTTAATTTCGTAAAATGCGCCACAATCTTGGAGGTGAAGAATGGAATTAGAAGGTAAGATATCATTGGTAACTGGTGCTTCTCGTGGCATAGGAGAAGCCATTGCACTGAAGCTTGCCAGCCTTGGCTGTAAAGTAGCGGTTAATTATGTGGAGATAGAAGCTAGTAATAAAGTTGATGCCAATAATGTAGTTGAAGCTATACTACATCAGGGTGGAGAAGGTATCGCAATTGAAGCCGATATTCGGGGTAGTGAAGCGGTGAGGGCTATGATGGAACAGATAGTTGATAAGTGGGGCAAGATAGATATCCTGGTAAACAATGCTGGTATTACCAGGGATAACTTGCTGCTTAGAATGTCTGACGAAGCATGGGATGACGTAATCGATACAAACCTGCGTGGTGCCTATTTGTGTACCAAGTTTGCTCTGCGGTCCATGATAAGGCAGGGCCAGGGGCGCATTGTTAGCATTGCCTCGATTGCCGGGTTAATAGGTAACGTTGGACAAACTAATTATGCAGCATCTAAGGCAGGGATAATCGCCTTTACCAAGAGTGTAGCTCGCGAAGTAGGCTCTCGCAACATTACGGCTAATGCAATAGCGCCGGGTTTTATCAAGACCAAGATGACTGAAAGCTTGCCCGAAGAGGCAAAACAATCTATCTTATCTATGATGTCACTACGTCGCTTTGGCGAGCCGGAAGAAGTAGCTGAGCTAGTAGCTTTCTTAGCCAGTGAAAAGGCTAGCTACATTACAGGTCAGGTCATTAGCATAGATGGCGGAGCATCTACCTAACTGTCAAAAAGTCTTCACTGCATCGTTGCACGAGATATTGACAAGAAAGTAGAGTGATTACGGATAATATGGAGAATTTTGTAGTAGCAGGCATGTAGCGTCGAGCTTGTCTGTCACATGTAGGGAATTGCATTAGATTAATGATTTCCCATTTTAAGGAATGGAATTCCAAAGCAATTTCGGAGAGGAAAGATGGGATTGCTACACTTCGCTTACAAATGAGTCTGTTGGTCAAGATCAAGAATGAATTGCTGCCTTGTGGCAGAGTACTAGGTTGTGCCAGAGCTATTAATGCTCTACGAAAATATACCAGCCAATTTTGTAATCCTAGAAGTTTAGCAGCAGAGTACAATATGGATGCTAAACATGCGAAATCCCTTGTAGTACATCTGGAGCAAATATTCCGCGCGTCGACAATATATACATCTACAGTCGGTGCGGCGGTAGGAGCGTATGAACACCCTCACGCCATGGATTCGGCTATATTAGAGGAATAAATGGGAGGCAATTATGGCAGCAGTAATGGAAGTAGAGCTAGATGGACTCGATTTGAAGAATGCCTTGGAGGGAGCAAGGCTTTATATAGAGCAACATATAGACGAACTAAACTCACTTAATGTCTTATCCCTTCCTGGTGGAGATACCGGCATAAATATGTTTCTTACCATAAAGTCAGCGACGGAGGCAATAGAGAAAACAGGTTCTTCTGCTGCCATTGTGGCTGCTTCTGCTGCTAAAGGTGCTCTTTTCGGTGCGAGAGGAAATTCCGGCGCTATCCTTTCTCAAATACTGCGAGGTATGGCTAAAGGATTGGAAGGAAAGGAAACCTTTTCTTTCGCTGATTTTGCTCATGCCCTTCATATCGCTTCTCAACAAGCTTATCAAGTTGTGGAAAAACCGATTGAGGGCACCATCCTTACTGTTATTAGAGAGGCTTCTGAAGAGGCGTCAAAGGTAGCAAATAAGAAAACGACCTTCGCTCGAGCTATAAGCGCGTGCGTCTTGAGAGCGAAGCAGACAGTCAAGAGAACCCCTGAGATGCTTCCAGTGTTGAAGGAGGCTGGGGTGGTAGATGCTGGAGCCCAAGGCTTATATTACTTCTTTAAGGGAATGGAAAGTGTTATCTGCCGCAAACCTACCTATACTTAATCCAGAAAAATTTCTTCTGGACCCGTCTCTGGGACAAAAAAGAATAAGGATATCGTAATTGAGGACATGGACTCACAGATGTAGAAGAATCAGCAATGAATAGAAGAGTAGTAATCACCGGCGTTGGGGCTGTTACCCCTTTAGGCACTGGCGTTGAGAAATCCTGGCAGGCATTGTGTCAAGGCAAGTCAGGCGTAGCAAAGCTTACCAAGTTCGATGCTTCACGCTTCAATACCCAGATTGCTGCTGAGTTAAAGGATTTCCATCCCGAGGACTTTCTGGATAAGAAGACGATCCGCCGCACTGATCCTTTTATTCATTACGCCCTGGCAGCCACCAGAATGGCTCTAGAAGATTCCGGATTGATTATCGATCAAAGTAACAGCGATAGAGTGGGGATAGTAGTTGGTACATGTGCTGGCGGCATGGTTACCTATGAAAAGAACCTCCGTGTTCTTCAGGAAGAAGGACCGGGCAAAGTTTCTCCTTTCTTCATCACCGGGTTTATCGGCAATATGGCAGCGGGAGAAATCTCCATCGTTTTTGGTGCCAAAGGTCCCAGCAAATGTGTGGTTACTGCCTGTGCTACTGGTAACCATTCTATTGGCGACGCCCTACGACTCATTCAATACGGCGAAGCAGATACTATGATTGCTGGGGGTAGTGATGCTTATATTCTCCCTGCGGGAATTGCTGGGCTGGACAGGATGAGAGCTATATCTCGAAGAAATGACGAACCAGAAAAAGCCAGTCGTCCCTTTGAAAAGAATCGCGATGGTTTTGTCCTAGGGGAAGGTGCTGGCACCGTCATCCTTGAAGAACTTGAGCTAGCTAAAAGAAGAGGAGCTAAAATATACACTGAACTTATCGGCTATGGCTCTAACATTGACGGTTTGCATATAACGGAGCCAGACTGGGAAAATCAGGCTCGCTGTATTAACGTGGCCTTGCACGATGCGGGTATCTCACCAAACGATATTGATTATGTCAATGCCCATGGGACTTCCACTATCCTCAACGATCTAGCTGAGACAAAATCTATAAGAGCTGCCTTAGGAGAGCATAGTAAGAATGTGGCGGTAAGTGCGAATAAATCCATGATAGGCCATTTATTGGCAGCAAGTGGTGCAGTGGAAGCCATCTTCACTGCTCTAACCATCAGAGATAGCATAATACCGCCTACTATAAATTATGAAACCCCTGATAGTGAATGCGATTTAGACTACGTTCCTAATATAGCTAGAAAATCAGAGATAAATGTAGCTCTTTCTAATTCATTTGGCTTTGGGGGAGCTAACGCTACTTTGGTATTTCGTAGGTTTAATGAATAGGGCTACCTCAAACCCTTGAGTGAAATATCTTACTACCAGTTAAGTCATTCAATAAACTTTTAAGCCTGTAGACGCATTTATCTACTTCATCAATGTCCATTTTTACCACTTTATCGGCTACCTTTTGACAATAATTGCAGTGAGCACACCCCGAGAGACAGTCTTGTTTCTCGAAGAAATCAATAAAACCTCCCAGAGCTTGGTTATCAATGTAGATATTTGACGGCAAAGCAAATGTGGTAACCTGTGTATCGGATAGCGCTGCCTTTTCATCCCCAATCTTTGGGGTAAGGTCAATTAAAACATCATACAAATTTCCCTGGTAATGAAGTGATGAATATGCCGAAGTGGCATTTATAATCCACTCCGTGGGCATTGCTCTGCCACCAATTTTAAAGAAATCAATGCCTATTCCTTGATAGATGTGTATGTCTTCAGGTCTTATCCACCGGGATTTAATAAATTGGGAAGTGTCGCTGAGTCTGCTCAATGTACAGTTAAGTACACAATAATCCATGTAGAAGCCATTAAGTGGGTTGTGACTTTGAGTAGCATGCGCCAAGGTATTGTTATGATAGTATTCGTAAGGGCACTGATAGAGACAAAGGCTGTTCGTTAACACTCCAAGCTCACACCCCACAGCCTCTCTAATAGCCCTCAGTAGTTTGAAATCTCGGTTTACGTTGGAGTCAATGATAATTGAGTCAGCCCCCATGGACTCAAATAACTTAGCCCGGGCTACACTATTCACGTGAGCTATGGTTGATACCTCCACTTTGAGATGAGGAAATTGAGACTTTACAATCTCTATCAAGTATGGGATAGCTATGGTAACACTGTCTACCCCGGCATTGCTGAGCCATTCAAAATGTCGGAGCAACTCCCGATGAGTATCCTCATGCCACTCCATATTATTCAGGCATGGGGCATTTAGAAGATAATTAAAGGTTAAGCCCGCGGAATGAGCTCGTTCGATATAATCCTCGGCTTGTTTTGCTGTCATTTGGGCGATATTAGGGCCTGACATCCCACTACCCATTATCGAGATAGGCAAAACACCAAATATTTGAATATCTGCCCCAATTTGGCTTAGAGGAGCTATCAGTCCAGTGTCCCAGTTTGTTGGCACTAATAGACGCATATTTATTTCTCTTGATAAAGCAATTTAAAAAAAGATTGTGGTATGGATATTATAACTATTCAGCCTTTCCCTATATCATCCCGAGTAAGATAAAGAAAATTCGCTAGTTTCTATTCCATGTAATTCCTCAGAAACGGCGCTGTAAAACAATTATGGAATACTTATGCATAATACCTCGAATAGTGATACACTATATTTATATGATACTACAATAGAGATAAGAAATTGTCAATAGGATAGATATCCATTTTGAGCCTCAGTTTTAGGAAGTAGTGAAAAGTGAATCTTAAAGATATGCTGGAGAAAACCACCAGCGAAGTGCCTCAAAAAACTGCTGTTATTCTTGGTTCCAGGAAGCTTACCTATGGACAACTGGAAGAAGCCTCTAATAAGTCAGCTAATATACTTATGGAAGTAGGGGTGGGTAGAGGTGACCATGTAGCTATTCTAATGTCTCATACACCTGAGTGGGTTATCAGTTATTTTGGAGTTATTAAGGCTGGTGGCATAGCCATACTCCTTGGTTCTATGCTCAAAGTACCTGAACTCGATTCTTTGCTGCGCGACTCCAATACCAAAATCCTCATGACAGAAAAGAAGTTTTCCCGGATGCTTTCCACGGTTTTGCCTGATATCCTATCACTAGAGCAGGTTCTGGAGGTTGACGGAGATTCCTATAAGACAATGATTGCTGCCAGTTCTGCCGTATCGCCTAGCATTGATATCAATGATGATGATGAGGCTACTATTATATACACCTCCGGTGTGTTAGGAAGACAAAAGGGCGTGGTGCATACCCATGCTTCCCTTATAGGTCCCCTTAACATAATTTCCGCTGGCATAAGGCGGAGTAGAGAAGATGTGGTCATAGACCCGGTACCTTTTTTCTACCTTCTAGGATTAGGCGAAGTTCTTTTGGGTTCTATTATGAAGGGATCTACTGTAGTAATCGTCTCTAATTTCACTCCCAGAACCATTTTACAGACCGTAGAGAAGGAAAGGGGAAGCATCCTTTTCGGAGTTCCAGCAATGTATAATGCTTTAGCCATGTTGCGAGATGAAACCATTGAAAGCTACGACATTAGTTCATTGCGGGTGGCGTCTACCGCCGGAGCAAAATCTTCTCCTCACCTCATGAAAATGCTGGAAGATAAGTTCAATTTAGTTCTCTGTGAGGCATACGGCCTTTCGGAGCTTTTCGTTGTTTCTATGAGCACCCTTGATAACCATAAACTGGGTACCGTAGGTAAGCCAATTTGTGAGCTCAAGATATTAGATGATAACAGTGGGGAGGTTGCTCAAGGCGAAATAGGTGAAGCTGTCTTCAAAGCCCCGTGGGTCATGCAAGGATACTATATGGCGCCGGAGCTCACGTCTCAAGTCATTAAAGATGGATGGTTTTACACCGGCGATTTAGTCAGAATGGATGAAGATGGTTACCTTCAGTATATGGAGAAGAAGTCCTTTATAATCGTGACTCCTTCCGGGCTTAAAATCTCCCCCTGGGAGGTTGAGGATGTGCTTTTGCGGTATCCCAGTATCGCTGAAGTAGCCTATGTAGGAGTTAAAGATATGCAGAATGGGCAAATCCCTACAGCTTATATAGTGCTTAGGGAAGGACAAAGTGCCACGGCAGAGGAGATAGCTACTTTCTGTCGACAAAATTTGGCTGACTTTAAGCAGCCCAAAAGGATTAAATTTGTAGATAGTATACCTAAGACCGGCTCGGGAAAGATTTACAGACAGCGACTCAAAGAAGAAGAGGTATCTTCGAAGTAAGCAAGAAAGAGTTATTCCTTATACTATCCAAAGAGGAGAGTAACAAGTTAACTGTCTTTTCTCCTTTTTCTGTCATAGGTTTGCCCCCATCTACCTCTGTTTCCGAATAGTCTTTGCCATCCACTACAACATACAATGACATTACCTCGATGCCATACTCTTGTACCATTTGCCGCGTTATTGTAAATATGGAGCCAGTTACAACAGCTACTCTTCTCACATTTAACTCATTTGTTAATTATGAAACTAGCTCATCATTCGCCGCCGTAGAATCCAAACTCAATGAGTCCCTCCCCCATATGAATTGCTGTCACCGCTAAGGCTTCGCAAATATATAATTCATCACACCGGAATCGAGACAAGAGCATTTCTTTTAACTGCTCAGCTTGCTCAGGCACATTGGTATGAGCTATAGCAGCAAATAATTTGCCTCCTTTGACCCTTTCTCCAGCTATTTCAACCGCCCTCTCCATTACCTGCCTCTTGGTTTTAGCTCTCGCCAAGGGTGTTGCTTCACCCTTAGAGAAGTCATCTATCTCCACAACAGTTCTAAAACTGTTTTGCGATTGTGCCTCAGCCCAAGATTTAGCTTTAAATATTCTTCCCCCCTTATCCAAATAAAATAGGGTTTCCGAGACTTCAAACTCGTTCATCCGTGGTATCATACGATTAGCTAATTCTACAACTTCCTTGATGCTCCTGCCTTGTCTTGCTGCCTTGGCTGCCGCTATAACCAGAAGTAGCTGAGCTGGCCCAACAGTGCGAGAATCTATCACTTCGACGACAGTCTGGGGTGATTTCTCCTGTGCTATCTTTTTGGCTTGCATTGCCGCATTGAAGCCCATAGGGCTCATTGCAAAGGTCATGGCAATGTATAAGACATCTTTTCCTTCCCCGCCAAGTCGGCGGAAATATTCCGAGCATTCCTCCATAGAATATCCTGATGTCGTAGGCAAGTTCTCCTTATCCATTAGTCGATCGTAGAGCTTTGACATGTCTATCTCGGTGTCCAAGTAACTTTTGCCATCCACAACCACATGCCATGGAATTATTACAATGCCATATTCTTTCGCTATTTTTTTAGATATCGTGGATGAAGTATCAGTCATAACGACTACCTTGTTCATTACAACCTCCTTTTTTTATTCTCCAGCCTTGATATATTTTTGTGCTTGATCTAGTGTTGTTTCAAGGATAAATACCGCTGCACTGCCAGTGCCTATACTTGTTGTAGGCAAGACATCATATATCTGCTTGACTGCCTCTATCTCGATTAACGAAGCTAAAAGGCTTGAATCCCAATTTGTTGTTGCTGATATACGCATATATCTCTATTTACTTGCAAATGTGAACTCTTATGTCACCCTGGAAGCGTACTTGCTGAAGCATTCCAGATACCTTTTCTTTCCTTCGCTGGACCCGGTAGGGGTAAACCGCGACTGAATACCTACTACTTTCAACAATGCATCGCATTACGATGTATTACAACAAACAAAACATTTTTTGTCAAGCCACCAGTCAAAACCTGAAAACAGCGATTGAAGGCTCAGTTCAGCTACAAAATACTTGCCATTTGTATTATAGTAAATAGCAAAATAAATCACCCTGGAGGTGAAAATTGACTAAGAGGCGTAAAGAAGGAAT